>JAQSWE010000024.1 GCA_029266795.1 Alphaproteobacteria bacterium
ACAACCTGATCGGTGCCGTATCCGCCATCGCCCTGCTGTTCGCAGCACCCGCGCTTGCCGAAACCGCCAAAGAAATGAACAAAGAATACAACCAGAACGAATCCTACGGCAGCCGCGCGAAAGATTCCGGTTCCGTTGTCGATCGCAAACAGAACAACACCGAAGCAAAAGAAGATTTCTCCAAAGCGACGAAAGATGCTTCTGCTTCGATGAAAGAAACCGCTGACGAGATCAAGGCTGCTTTCATTGATGAAGACGTGAAAGTCAAAGCGTCGCACGTGACCTTCCAGAAGCGTACGACCGCTGATGGCATCATCGGCAAGCCCGTCGTGAACCAGTCCAACGACCGTATCGCTACCGTCGAAGACGTGATCCTCGATGCAAGCGGCGACGCTAAACTGGTTGTCGTGAAAGACGGCGATTTCGCCGGCATGGGCGGCAAACTGGCTGCTTTCGACTATGATTCCATTATCTCGCGCCAGGCTGACGGCGACGTTGTGATGCCGATCACCGAACAGACCCTCGACAAAGTTGCTGAGTTCTCCTACGACAAAACGGACAAAGAAAACGTCCGCGTCATTCCGGCGAACGGCTACTCCGTGAAAGGCCTGCTGGATGGCAACATCGTTGATCCGGCTGGCAAGAAACTGGCCTCGATCGACAACCTGTCGCTCAAGGGCGGCAAGGCTGACCTGATCATCGCCGGCTACGGCAAAGTCCTCGCCATGGGCGGTGACAAGGTTGCAGTTGACTTCGACTCGGGCCGCCTGGTCCGTGACGGTGACAACGTGAACCTGAAACTGAGCCAGAACCAGACGGCGAAGTTCAACACCTTCAAAGACACGCACAAGTAAGCGTGACGGATCAAGTTTCCGGCCTGCCTCCTCAAGGGGCGGGCCGGTACTTATCCACCCTTACCTTCAACTAAGGAGAAAAATAATGAATGAAGACATCCTCGAAGGCAAATGGAACGAACTCAAAGGCTCCATCCAACAAAAATGGGGCAAGCTGACCGATGATGACATGACGCGCATCAACGGCGACCGCATCAAGCTGGCGGGCACGATCCAGAAAAACTACGGCATCGCGCGCGACGAAGCGGAAAAACAGCTGAAAGAATGGGAAGACGAGCACAGGGTCTAAGTCTCCTCCGCTCCAACCTTCCCGGGATGGGGGTCGTCGGTTCGCCGATGACCCCCATCTCTTTTTTTTTAACGCGCCAAACCCTTAATTACCAATGAACTTTATGTCGTGTGACGGGTTAGTGTCGCAAGAGATCAACAAATAATGAGGAGACATATCATGCAAAATATCCAAACAGATAAAAGCTATAAGCCGGTTGACGGTGCTATCGCCAATCTTGGCGATACTCTTGCTTCTGATGTCGACAACGTTCGCGGCGATGTTAAATCGCTGAAAGAAAACGTGCTCGCTCTCGGCGAGACCCTTAAGGCTGAAGCCTGCGAGAAGACCGCAGAGCTGAAAGACCTCGCGTCCGAGAAGTTGCATGGTGTCATGAAAGCGGGCGATGAAAGCCTGAAATTCCTCGACGATGAAGTGAAGGCGAACCCCCGCAGCGCGATCGCGGTTGCCTTTGCAGCCGGCATTCTCGCAAACTTCCTGTTGCGCCGGTAACCGATCATGGGCGTCATCCAGCCAATGATCACGCAGATGGTTCTCAACGCTGTGTTGAGCCGGCCATCTAAGGCGCCTGGTATGCGCAAGGCAGAGATTTGCTTGCTTGCGACCACCGGCATATTCTCTGTCATAGGGGCCGTGTTCCTTTTCATGGCGCTGCATTCTTACGTCCTTACCCTCTATGCTCCGTGGGTTGCGGCGATGATCACGGGTGCTGCCGCCCTCATCGTCGGCCTGACCTGCGCGGTCATTGCGGGTGGCATGGAAGAAGCGCGGAAGAGAGATTTCAAGCGCGCCGATGCGGAAGATCCTGCGCAGGCTTTGCTCGCCGCTCTCAACCATGCAACGCAAGGCTTGGAAAAACCGATCAGCGATAACCCGCGCACTTCCGTGCTGCTGGCCTCGCTTGCCGGCTATATGACGGGCAACAAACTGCACTAATTGTCCCAGAAGATGAAAATAGAAAAGCCGCCCTGCGAAGGGCGGCTTTTTCTTGACCGTGTGAAAATTCTTAGTCGATTGCCTTGGCTTCGCCGCAGAACATATAGCCCACGCCACGCACTGTCTTGATGAGGGCAGGGGAAGCGGGATCATCATTCAGCTTTTTACGGATACGCGCCACTTGTGTATCGATCACGCGGTCATAAGTGTCGAACTTGCCGCCGGCGCGGGTCAGCTCGAACAGCTGTTCGCGCGAAAGCACGCGGTTGGGCGCCATCACCAGCGCCTCCAGCAGTTTGAATTCTCCGGTCGTCAGGTCCGACGGCGCATTGCCTGAATCAAACAGCTGGTATTGCTGTCGGTCTAGTATCCAGCCGTTGAAGCCCAGCCGTTTCGCCTTGGCCAAGGGTGCGTCTTTGTCATTTTCGGCGGGCTTTTCCTCCCCCGCGGCGCGACGCAGCACGGCCTTGATGCGTGCCGATAATTCGCGCATTTCGAAAGGTTTGGTCAGGTAGTCGTCGGCACCCATTTCGAGGCCGACAATTTTGTCCGCCGTCTCGTTCTTGCCGCTCACGACGATGACGGGGGCGCGTGTCTTGGCGCGGATCGCGGTGAGCAACGTGAGGCCATCGTTATCTGGCAGCATCAGGTCGAGGAGTATGATATCCGGCTGCGCAGCATCAAGCTTCGTGAGCGTTTCCGCACCCGAAAAGGCTGTCATCAGCTGATATCCCTGATTCTCCAGATACGTGCGCATCACGATCTGGAGATCCCGGTCATCATCAATTGTGAGTACCGTTGCTTTATGCAAAATACAAGTGCCCTGCAGCTAACATGAAGCCTAAATTTACCAATTACGTTTTATAAGACCTTCGCCCGTTAATTGAAACCTTTTTCTGCTTTAGGAGGCCGCACCACGGGGGCCGCTCAGCATTTCGTAAATTTTGGCTCTCAGCTCGGCTTCAACGATGGGTTTGGGGAGATAGGCGTCCATGCCTGCCTGAATGCACTGTTCCTTGTCCCCCACAAGCGCGTGGGCCGTCATGCCGATGATAGGGGTATGCAGGCTGCCGCGCTCTTTCTCAATGCGCCGTATTTCGCGGGTGGCCGTAAAGCCATCCATTTCGGGCATCTGGACGTCCATCAGGATCAGGTCATAAGGGGTCTCCAGCCATTTATCGAGACCCTCCTTGCCCGTGCGGCTGACGTCATAGGGGCATTTCATTCCGTCCAGCAGATAGCTCAGGATCACGATGTTGCCTTCGTAGTCGTCCACGATCAGAACGCGCTTCTGGCGGATATCTGCCGGTCGGCCCGCTTCGATTTCGACTTCGGGCTCTGAATCCAGCAACGGCGGGGCTTCGGCGAGGCGCAGGGGCAGCAACAGCGTGAAAAGCGACCCTTCGGCGGGCTTGCTCTCCACCATGATATCGCCGCCCATCAGGCGCGCAAGCCGCAGCGAAATAGGCAGGCCAAGACCTGTGCCGCCATATTTGCGGGAAACAGAACTATCCGCCTGCTTGAACCGCTCGAAAATGAGCGAGAAATTTTCAGGCGCAATGCCGATCCCGCTATCCTGCACATCGATGCGCAGCTGCTCGGTTTCGCCTTCGCCCGTGCGACGGGTCACCACCGCAACACGGCCCTGATGGGTGAATTTGATGGCATTGCCGATCAGGTTGATGAGGATCTGGCGCAGCCGGACAGCGTCACCCACCATCTGCAATCCACGCACCGAGTTGTAATCGAACGTAAAGCGGATTCCTTTTTCAGACGCCTTCACGGAAAAGATGCTGACGACTTGCTCGAACAGACCTTGAAGGTCGAACGGCTTTTCGACCAGGTCCAGCTCCCCGCTTTCAATCTTGGAGAAGTCGAGGATGTCGTTGATCAGGTCTTTCAGCGACGCCGTGCTGGAACTGAGCGTGCGGACCAACTGGCGCTGCCGAGCATCAAGCCCTGCTTGAGTGCCTTCGAAAATTTCGGCGATGCCGGAAATGGCAGTGAGGGGCGTGCGGATTTCGTGGCTCATATGCGCGAGGAATTCCGTTTTGGCGCGGTTGGCTTTTTCCGCACGCTCTTTCGCTTTTTCAAGTTTCTCCTCATAGGCCTTGATATGCGTGATGTCTGTATGGGCGCCGACCAGCCTGTAGGCGTGGCCCGCGTTATCGTAAAGGGCACGGCCGCGGGCGTTGATCCACACCCACCGTCCGGTCTTGTGGCGCATGCGGAAAACACTCAAATATTCCCCGATTTCACCGCTGCGATATTGCTCGATCTGGCCCAGTACCCGTTCCTTGTCATCGGGATGCAGCAGGTCGTTCATGGCCTGCAGGCTGCCCGTGAGCGGCAGCTCGTCATATCCCAGCATGGCGAGATATTGGGCGGAATAAAAAGCCTTGTCGCGCTGGAAGTTCCATTCGAAAAAGCCGTCGCTCGCCCCTTCGATCGCAAGGCGGAAGGCGTCCTCCGATTCAGCCAGGTTTTGCTCTGCCTTGTCGCGCCCCAGCCGGGCGGCTAGATACCATGCGTTGATGATCATGAAAAGGATGGATGCCACAAGGCAGGCGATCAGCAGGCGGTGCCTGTTGTATGTGCGCTGCTCCGCCATGCCCATGCGCAACTCGCTCAGCGATTTTTGGGCATCCAATAGTATGTCTTTGTTGACGCGGATCATGTCATTGCGCAGCATCTCCGCTGTCACGGCCGGCCATTGCCTGCGCGCCGATGCCGGCGGCAGGCTTTCCTGCGCATCCAGTCTCTTTGAATACTGGATAAAGTATGATTGCAATTCTTCCAGCCGGCCCGACTGCTCGGGCGCGATCTGCATCAGCCTGTTCAGGTCGGCCAGGATGTCCGAGACTTCGGCTTTTGCAGCCGTATAGCCTGAAATAAATTTCCGGTCTCCGGACAGCGCGTAGCCGCGGGCGCTCGCCAGCATGCTTTCGATGCGCGGCATCAGGTCCTGATTTTTACGCACCAGACTTTCGGCAAGTTCGATACGCGAAATTTGCTCGTCAACAGTTCTCGCCCCAAAGGTAAGAAGACCCGCGATCGCGCCGAAACTCCCAAGGATCAGCATCAGAAACAATACGTAGTTTCTGTACTTGCGGATGAGGGGGAGGAGTGTACTGGGCGTCATCGTGCTTTTTTCAAGTTAACCAAGGCCGTAGGCTAATATATAAAAAAATGATGCCGGTAAGGGCATCATTTTTTTCATCAATTAACATTATGGCTATGGAACTAAGCCGGAGGTGCTTTGCCATGCAATGCATGTACTGCATAAGCGATGATGAACAGCACCAAGAAGGCAATGAAGAGAATCCGCGCGATTTCAACGGAAAGGACGGCCAAGCCGCCAAATCCCAGGAAAGCGGCGATCAGTGCCAGTATCAGAAATGAAAATGCCCACTGCAACATGGTCGTCTCCTTCACTTTATTGTTAATTTCTAAAGGGATAGCTAAATATGCGCTTCCCTCGACCTCGTTTCATCCAACGGATGTCGTGCCAGTCGGTTCCGAGAAGGTTTTAAGGGAACTCCTTAATAATCCACGACGTTTGTCACTCATGGGAGGACCGTGAGATGACGGTTGCGAGAAAAATGGGCGATAATGTGGCGGATTACGAGATTCAGGCGCTGGTAGATGGTCAGCTTGACCGTGACGAGGAACGTCGGGTCTGGAACGAAATCCAACATAATTCCCTCTTTATGCGTCGGTACGAAGAGCTGGTTGCCCAAAAGAAAATGCTGTTGTCGTGGTGGGCAGAGGAAAACTCGGTTGAGCCAAAAGACGATGCCGTCGACCCCCGCTTATACGCCGTACAGTCGACCGAAAAGCACTGATATTTTTATATCAAGGAGATTTAGATGCGATCCGGTTTTCCCCAAGTCATCGTTCTTCTTCTCATTGTTCTCGCAGTTTTATATTTCGTCATGGAGCCGGGAACGGGACGTGAAAACGCGGAACAGATCCGCCAGTCGGTGCGTGAGGGCGTTCAGGATACCAAGGAGCGTCTGGACAACGGCTTTGCAGCCGCAAAAAAGGACGTTGAAACAATCAAATCAGACATTCAGCAAGGAGGCCGCGATGATCGAGAACCAGAACCCCGTCGTCCGTGAAGCCGTCGGTATTTTTAATGATGCCACCAACCTGCAGCACGCGCTTGACGCGCTCGAGGAGCAGGGTTTCATGCGTCAGGAAATTAGCATCTTTGCAAATGATATCGCGCCTGTTTCCACAGATCCGGAAATGCCCCGTCATGCGGATGCAGTTAAAGACGATCCCTCCTCCCCGCGCCAAGTGTTTATCCCGGTCGAGATCATGGGAGAAGTAGAGGGGTCTATCATCGGTGCGCCTATGTATGTTGGCGCGGTGGCGGGGGCTATTGCTGCTGCAGCAGCCGGATATACTGTGGCTGTCGTTCTTGCTTCGGCCGCTGTCATCGGCCTCGCGGGCGGGGCCATTGGTTACTTTGTGGCGCGATCCGTTCGCAATAAATATGACCGCGCGCTCGAGGCGCAGATGCAGCGCGGCGGCATCGTCCTCTGGGTCGCGGTACGCGCGGCAGGAATGCAGGAAGTGGCGCTGGAAGTCCTGCGGAAATATTCAGCGCGCGACGTGCATATGCATGACGTTCCTCTCAACGGCAGCGCTAAAATTCACTAATTGATTGGAAGCTTAATTCAGAAGCATGTCAGGCACCTAAAAAGTGTCCGACATGCTTGAGTTTCTCCACCCGGTCGCAGATGATCTTGGTGACCGCCAACATGGGCACAGCCATGATAGCGCCGGCAAATCCCCACATCCAATACCAGAAAACCAGCGACAGGATCACGAGAACGGGATTGAGCGTCAGGCGCTTAGCCAAAATCATCGGGGTTATGACGGAGCTTTCCAGCGTGTGAAGGCAGAAATAAGCCGCCGCCGGCAACAGTGCCCGCCAGAATTCTGCGATTTCCATGAAGCCCACCACAACGAAAAGACCTGTGCCAAGCATGACCCCCACGATGGGCAGGTAATTGAGCAGGAACGCGACGGTCCCCCACAAGATGGGGTCGCCAAGCCCAAACGCCCACATGGCGAGGCCTGTTGCAATACCCACGCATGCGTTCATGAGAGTGACCGTACCGAGATAAACCGAAATATCGCCCTCGATTTGTTTGGTAATATCGACCGCTTGCCGTTTATTGCGGAATGTTGGCAGCGTTTCAACAAAGCGCCGTAAGAACGTATCTCCCGAAGCAAGCAGAAAAAACAAGAGCAGCACGGTGGTCAAGGCAGAGGAGACAAACATCTGCGTCATGGTAAAGAAACGATCGGAAAGCCTTGTCCCCTGTATCATCACCGGCTGTACTTTTTGTCCGGAACTGGATGTCATGCTCTCGGCCTGCGCCAAGACAGCCTGCGTTTTTTCCACCGGCTTGCTGAGAAAGCGGAACTTGTCCTTTAATTGCGGCAGTCCCTCGGGAATGCGCTCCATCCATTCGCTGGCGGGCGTTGCCAGCATCGAGCCGATGCCGCCCACGCCGCCCAGCAGCATCAGAACAATCATCCCTGCCGCCAGCTTGCGAGGGAAATGCAGCTTCTCCGCGCCCCGCAGGGCAGGCTGTAGAACGAATTTCAGGATGATGGCAAAAAATAGCGGAATAAAAAAAGCGCTGCCCAGGCGTAGCGCAAAAAAGGCGAGGATGACGAAGATACATCCTAGAAAAACGGTCCTGCTTTCAGGCGTTTCTATAGGTGCGTTGTCCGATGCGTCATCGGCCGCTTCCTCGCGTAACTCATGTAATTCGAATGCCACCGGTCTTCCTCTCAGGTCTCTGCCTCTAATGCAGGAGCGCGGGCTTGGTTCCCCGAAGTCATTCAAAACATTGACATTCCTGAGTGTATTTCGGGCGCGGTTTCCGAAATGTTGCGCAATCGTTGTGAAGGATATCAACAGCTTAACTCATTCAATCCCTTGTGCGGCTGCGAGGGCGCTATAGCTTATGAAAGGTGAGTGTAGTAAACTTAACAATAGCCGCTACCTAACTGACAAGGGCGCTCGTAGAGACGCTCAAGGGCATAAAAGGACACATGGACAATTCTCTCCGGGCTCAGGTTATTCCTGACGAACCACAACCTTCAGACACCTCCGGCGCCCCATCGCTTGATTTCAAGCGTATGACCGAGCATTGCAACGCCTACAAAGGCGCGGACATCAAGCAAAGCCTGTGGCAGCTGTTCAGCACGACGACCATCTTTTTTACGAATATGGCTGCGATCTTTGCAGCCGCCCATTACGGCCATTATTTCCTGACCTTCCTGCTCATGATTCCGGCGGGCGGCCTTTTGATCCGCATGTTCATTATCCAGCATGACTGCGGACATGGCTCTTTCTTTAACCAGAAATGGGCGAATGATCTTGTCGGCCGCGCGATCAGCGTGCTGACCTTCACGCCCTATGACCTCTGGCGTCGTACGCATAACCTGCATCATGCAGGGTCAGGCAATCTCGACCGTCGCGGCAGCGGCAGCGTCGATACGCTGACCGTCAAGGAATATCAGGCGTTGTCACCTGGTCGTCAGCGGTTCTACCGCTTTTACCGTCATCCTCTTACGCTGCTGGTTTTTGGGCCCCCCCTCTACGTGCTGTTCTTCCAGCGTTTCCCGCCGGCGAAGAACTACCTCTCCATGCCGAAATATCACACGCCGCCTACCAGCCAGACTCTGCCCAGCGTGATCGGCCTGAATATCGGCATTCTCGCCGCTTACGGCGTGGCCGGCTATTTCTTAGGCTATGCGCAGGTTGCGATCCTCTATCCCGCGACACTCGTGATGGCTTACTGGCCGGGCCAGTGGCTGTTCTTCATGCAGCACCAGTTTGAAGATACGCATTGGGAATACGGCCGCGAATGGAGCTATGCTGAAGCTGCTGTCATGGGCAGCTCGTACTACAAGCTGCCGAAGATCCTGCAATGGTTTACGGGCAATATCGGCTTTCACCACGTTCACCACCTGAATGCGTCGATCCCGAATTACAAGCTTGAGGATTGCCACAACGCTAATCCGGATTTCGCCAAGGTCAACACCCTCAACATCCGCCAGAGCCTCAAATGCGCCACTCTTGCCTTGTGGGATGAAGATACGCGCAAGCTTATCCGCTTCAAGGACCTGCCGCCGAAGCTGCAGGTCGTTTAAAGCCTGTTGCTAAAATTTCACTGATTTAGTCGGCCTCGCCGTCATCCGTCTTTTTGACAGGTGGCGGCGTTGCTGCTTTTGGCGGCACGGTCTGGGGCGTCTTAATCTGCGGCGGGAATTGCTGCGCGCCAAAAGGCGGCTTCGGGCCAGTGGGGATCATCATAGGTCCGCGGGGCGCCGGCGGGGCAGGGCCGCGCGGCACGGGAGCGCTTATTGCGGGTGCGCGTGCGGGGGGCGTTGCGCCGGAGCCGGCAGCGCTGCCGCTATCCTTTTTGCCCGTCGCTTCTTTGCCCGCGTCGCGGAATTCATCCTTCGTCACGGGGTGACTTTTGGCGTTTTGGGCGCGTCAGGCATAAAACAGGACAAGTGCAAGGTGGTTGAAAACTTGTCCTGACGAAAGCGCGCGCGTGTTTGCGGCGCAGCTTCTGCGGCAGATGTTTCCGGGCCGTTCGTTTGAATGATCGCTTTCATGTGAGTATCTTTCTTAAAATTTCTGAGACAAAAAAAAGCCCCCGGGCCGCTACCGACGCCGGGGGCTCTTTTGTCGATTTTTAAAAGTGGCTTATGCCGCTTTCAGGTTCGCTGCAGCCGATTTGCCGCGCTCGGTCACGATGTCGAAAGTCACTTTCTGACCTTCGTTCAGACCGCGCAGGCCTGCCGCTTCAACAGCGGAGATATGGACGAATACGTCCGAGCTGCCGCCGTCGGGCTGGATGAAACCGAAGCCTTTTTGCGCGTTAAACCATTTAACTGTACCTTGTGCCATGATGGCCTCCTTGTAGAAAAAGCACTTCCGTGCATATGGGCTGCCGCAACGATTGCGTCAGTCCCTATTCGAAAGCTGCGATGTCTTGGGAGAAATGCCGTGTCAGGCGAACAAACAAGTCAGAACTAGATAATTCGAATAGGCAGAACATACCCCTTTTTACCGTAATAGCAAGGCAAATCGCCGCGCGCGACGAATACCCATGCCATGTGCATGTAATCGCTCGATAGTCTTTCGTGGTCAAGCTCCTTACTATCCCTTGTTATTGCGCTGATCGCATTCTTATGGTAAAAAGCCGGCGTCAATACGAGCAGAAGCTTCTACATTTGCAAGGTTTCAAGTAGGACGTCAGCTTGATAAAGTGACGCATGCTTAAAGACGATAAAAACGCCGTGTTGCTGATCACCGCCTTCGAACCTTTCGACGGCGCAGCGACCAATGCCTCGCTTATCCTCCTAGAGAAACTGAAGGTAAAAGACTGGCAGGGGCGCGTTGTGTTCTTCGGCCCCGTGCCTGTGTCGTTCGACGAAGCATGGCCGCTGATACAAAAGGAAATGGCGAATTACTCCAACCTCGAGGGCGTGCTGGCGCTGGGGCAGGCGGAAGGACGTAAGAATCTCAGTCTCGAACGCGTCGCGCTGAACTGGAAAAACGCGAGTATCCCCGACAATACTGGCGCGCAGCCCCGAAACGCGCGCGTTATCGCTGGCGCGCCCGACGCCCTGTCGACCACATTCCCATGGCAAAAATTGGGCGACTCCCCCGACTGGCAGAAATCCTATTCCGCGGGCACTTACGTCTGCAACACGCTGATGTACCAGTTGCTTGACTGGAGCCAGCGCCACGACAAAATTGCGGGCTTTGTGCATGTGCCGCTGCTGGCCTCGCAAAGCCGTGACAATCATTTTGATGCCGAAACGCCGCGCATGGATGATACATTAGCAGTGGCCGCGATGACGCGTGTGATCGATTTCTCGCTGGAAACCATTGATGCGCGGCTTTCGTTCAAATCCGCCCCCGCGCTACGCAAGGGGCTAGACCGGCCGCCCGCCGTTTAGCGCACCCTGTTTCTTAGGCGCTCGACTGTCATCAGCACGACCGAATCCGCAGGCATCATGCGCTCTGCTTCCTCGAACAGTTGATAACAAATGTCGGCATAGGAATATTGCATGATGTTCTGGTGGTGCAGCAAATATTCGACATAGCGGATCGCGCGATCAATAAGTTTCTTGTTGCTGGGCTTTACCCAAGTCATCACATTGCTTTCGAACCGACCGTGCCGCCCCATGACAAGCGTAGAATGCATGTTGAGCGCGATTTTCAGGAAAAGATGCTCGAATAGCGGGTGCAGGCCCGACACATCGATGCTGTGACGCAGTTCGCCTAGCTGGAAATGCATCTCATCGCCTTGACGCTCGATGCGGAAGATGTGGAGCTTCGCGGGCGCAGTGCGTTCTACGCGCTGCTGCAAGGCTTGCGCCGAAAAATCGAAGCCGATCAACCTTTCACGTCCCGCAACTGCGCGCAATTCATCCCACTCTATCGCGACAGGCGCGCGCAACAATAGTGTCTGCCAAGCCGATTCGGAATTTTGCGTGTGCGGCAGCCGGAAATAGGAAAGGGCGGGCGCGCGGTCAGGGTCATTTGTATTTTCAAAAGCCAGCAGCGAGAACGTTGGGGAACGCTCCGTCGTATCGGTCACAATCGTCATGCCGTAATCATTCGTTTCATACAGCACATAATCGCCAGCCGCGTAAATCCGCGATTCCTCGACAATGAAATCGTGCAGGAAAGATAAATCTGTGTTTGATGCGAAAGACAGGAAATCATCTATATTCGCCTGCAGCAACGCCGAACCCGCGCCCAGCATCAAGGCCGTGCTTGCCTGCATCCGCGTGCTGCCCGACAGCGCCATGGGGCCGACAAACAGGCAAATTTTCTCGATGCTATCGTTTTCCAGCACACGGCGTGACCGCTGCACCTGCTCGTGCAGGGCATGGTCGGGATTACAGTATAGGAAGAAAGGTTTGCGCGATGATACCCGCGTTGCTTCCTCCGTTGCGCCGATCACGGATGGCGTTTCGCCGCCTTCGGTGCAGCTGACCAGCAGGTCATGTGGACCGAAACCGATCTCGCGCAGTTGGCGCGCGCCGAATTCAGGATGGTCTTCGAAATTCTCGATGGAATGGACAAGCGCCAAGTCGCCGCCACTCATAAATCCCATCACATGGTCGGCTTCCGGCTTGCCCGCATGTATGAAGCGCCAGATATATTCGATCGACAGCGACAGCCGCCCCGTCGCGCCGCAGCCGTAAAAAAACACACGATTACCGGCGGCAAAGGTGTCGCGGATGGCGTTTTCCAATCGCGCCAGTTCCGGCGCTTTCGCCAGCACGTCGCGGATTACGCCAAGGTCGATGTCCTTCATGATGCGCAGGGCTTCGGGAATATTATTGCGCGACAATTCGGCCAGTTCATAGGTCAGCGGATGCCGCTGCTCGGTCGGCAGCGCACCCAGCTGGAATTTCGCTGCAACCACCAGAAAATCTGCCGCCTTTTGCCGTGCCGCCGTCATGCGAAGGTCCAGGACCTTTCGGTATAGGCGTCATGCCCTGCCGTTCTTTCATAGGCGAAACTGTCGCGGATGAAGGTGTCGTAATCGGGATAGATGGATTTCATCTGGCTCTCATAGGTCGCAAGGCTATGATACATTTTCTTTAGTTCGTCCTCCGTCGCCACCAACGTCTCGCTTGTCGCTTTCAGCTTATTCGATGATGCGATATCGAGCGCCGCCAGATACATCGGCAAGGTTTCGCCGCGTTTTTCCGCAGGCACGAAATGGGTCAGGTAATAATAGTCGCATAGTGCTCCTTCCATCTGCGCGCGGGTGACCTTGGGCAGCTTTGCGTCGCTGCCGATGTCGTTCATGCGTCCCTGCAGAATACCCGGCCAGAGGATATAGGGGCGGTCTTCGTAATATTTCACGGGGACGGATTTGATACGGCGTCCCGCTTCATGGGCGATCCGGTGGTCGATATGCGTTCCGGCAGCGAGGGGGAAAACGGCAAGTTGGATTGCATGTTCGTTGAAAAAATCCTCCAGCCGTTTTGTGACATGCCCGAGGAATGCTTCGGGTACATCCTTCATATCTCCCAGAAACAGTTCTTTTGTCGATTTGTAGCGCGGGTCGCGGTCAGGCGCATCGAACTCGTCGAGGATGTAACCGCGTGCGCCAATGCGTGCCATGGCTTCCTTTTCCTCGGCGGCGCGACGGATATCGTTTTTCCCTTTGGTGAAGATGTCCACGACGAGGACCTCATCTCCCGCCGCAATGCTCCGCTGGATGAAAATGCCGCAGGACAGCACGGCGTCGTCGATATGGGGGGATACGATGCAAATTTTCATGGCGGTGCCTGTTCCTTCCGGTAATATCGGCTAGTATATACCAAGCCTTTTCATTGATGGAGAGCCTTTTATGCAGGCCAACGCCCCCTATGCCCTGATTGCCGAGATGCTTGAAACCCCGGGCCTCCTGCGCCGGTTCGATCCTGCGCAAGTGCAGGACTGGGCGGCGGCGATGGCGGGCAAGCGCCTGTTAGTGACGGGTGAGGGGTCGAGCCGTGTGTTCCCCGCTAAAAACCTGATTGCCCGCGCGCTCCAGACCGGACATGGCCTGAACATCATGACGGAAGGTGCGCGACAGGCCGCCGAATATGAGCTGGCTGGCTTTAACGTGCTTGCCGGCAGCAACAGCGGGCGGACACGGGAGCTCATTGCGCTTTGCGAAAAGCTGGCGGCTGATAAAATCAATTGCTATGCCGTGACCGCAAATGCGGGTAGCCGCCTGACCGAGGTCTCAACCGACTGCCGCTTTCTTACCTGCGGAGCAGAGAAGGCGGTTGCTGCCTCTAAAAGTGTCGTCGAGCATGCGCTGCTCTACCAGTCACTGCTCGGCGGCGCTGAATGGCGGAATCAAGTGGCGGCGGCAGACGCCGGCGATGCCGTTCTGACAAAAACTGTTCCCGCCGCGATGCTGGATACGATTGCGGCGGCGCCTGTCATTTATTTCTCCGGACGTAACAATGGTGTTGCGGAAGAACTGACCCTCAAGACAAATGAAATCGCGCGCCGCAAAAGCGATTACCTAGAGGGCACCTATGCCCTGCACGGTATCGAGGAAGTCATGCGGCAGGATGAGGTTGTGATACTGATCGACCCCTTCGCCGCGGAAATCGAAAAATACCAAAAGGTG
>JAQSWE010000025.1 GCA_029266795.1 Alphaproteobacteria bacterium
GCCCGCCGCGCACACCCGCTTCGCCTTCACCGGCAAGACGGATGCGTGTGCCGTCCTCGATGCCCGCAGGGATGGATACCTGCAGCGTTTTTTCCTGACTATCCTGAATCCGCGCGCGCTTGGCAAGTGGCGCGCGTTTACAGGCACGGTTTTCGGACAAATCACGTGCGGCTGACGATTAGTCCTTCAGGTCTTCCCAGAGGTCTTTCACCTTGGCGAAGAAGCTGGACGACTGCGGGTTGGTCTTGTCGTCGGGGGCATCGCCGGCGAATTGCTGCAACAGTTCCTTTTGCTTTTTCGTCAGGTTGACCGGGGTTTCCACCAGCACTTCGACGAACATGTCGCCGCGCACAGGCGAGCGCAGGATGGTCATGCCCTTGCCCTTCAGGCGGAATTGCTGGCCGGTCTGTGTGCCGGCTGGGATGGTCACCTTCATGCGTTTGCCGTCGATGGTCGGCACCTCGATCGTGCCACCCAGCGCGACGGTCGTCATCGGCACAGGGACGCGGCAGAACAGGTTGGAAGCTTCGCGCTGGAAGAAACGGTGCGGGCGGATCGAGAGGAATACGTAGAGGTCGCCGGCAGGCCCGCCGCGCACACCCGCTTCGCCTTCACCGGCAAGACGGATGCGTGTGCCGTCCTCGATGCCCGCAGGGATGGATACCTGCAGCGTTTTTTCCTGACCCGCAGATATGACAGGGTGTCTTGATCGTCTGGCCTTGGCCGCCGCAACCGGGGCAGGTGCGCTCGACCGTGAAAAATCCCTGCTGTGCGCGGATGCGGCCCGTGCCGCGGCAGGTGTCGCACACTTCGGGCTTGGTGCCTTTTTCCGCGCCCGAGCCGTTGCAGCCGCCGCAGGCGTTGAAGCTCGCGGTTTTGACTTTGGCTTCCTTGCCGGCGAAAGCTTCCTCCAGCGTCACTTCGAATTCGTGGCTGAGATCCGCGCCGCGTCGTGCGCTTTCGCCGCCGCCGCGCGCACGGCCGCCGCCGCCCTGCTGCTGGCCCATAAAGTCGCCGAACATTTCTTCGAAGATGTCGGAGAAGCCCGCGCCGCCGAAGCCGCCCATACCGCCTGCGCCCGCACCCCGGCCAGCGCCGCCGCCCATGCCCGCCTCGAAAGCGCCATGGCCGAAACGGTCATACGCCGCGCGTTTCTGGTCATCCGACAGGACGCCGTAGGCTTCGCTGATTTCCTTGAATTTCGCTTCTGCTTCTTTATTGCCCGGGTTTTTGTCGGGGTGGTATTGCATGGCCAATTTGCGGTAAGCTTTTTTCAGCTCATCCGCGCTGGCTTTTTTTTCCACGGTCAGAAGCTGGTAATAATCTTTTTTCGCCATTATTCATGCCCTATACCGAAGCGGGAAGGCGGTTTTCGAACCGCCTTCCCTTGTCTGCTTTCGGAGATGATCCGCCAAAGATTAGCCTGCGGATTTTTTCTTGCCGTTGTCGTCGACTTCGGTGAATTCGGCGTCAACGACGTCGGCGTCATCCTTCTTCGCGCGCGCGTCAGCCGGATCCGTGCCGCCGCCGAATTCGCTCGGGCCTGAACCGCCGCCCATGCCCGACATATCCGGGCCGGGGCCTTGGTCGCCGCCATCTTTATACAGCAGCTCGCCGAGCTTCATCGACGCTTCCTGCAGCGATTCCGTTTTCTTGCGGATCGTCGCGAGGTCGTCGCCGCCCATGACTTCCTTCAGCGACGCGACGGCGTTTTCAACCGCCATGCGCTCCGCCTGCGGGGCCTTGTCGCCCGCGTCCTTCAGCGTTTTCTCCGCCGAGTGGACGAGGGATTCGGCGCGGTTCTTGGTTTCCGCCGCTTCCTTGCGGTTTTTGTCTTCGGAGGCGTTTTCTTCCGCTTCCTTCACCATGCGCTTGATGTCTGCGTCAGAAAGGCCGCCCGAAGCCTGGATGCGGATCTGCTGCTCCTTGCCGGTTGCCTTGTCTTTTGCCGACACCTGCACGATGCCGTTCGCGTCGATGTCAAAGGTGACTTCGATCTGCGGCACGCCGCGCGGTGCGGTCGGGATACCGACGAGGTCGAACTGGCCGAGGATCTTGTTGTCCGCCGCCATTTCGCGTTCGCCCTGGAACACGCGGATGGTGACAGCGCCCTGGCCATCTTCCGCGGTCGAGAAGGTCTGCGATTTTTTCGTCGGGATCGTCGTGTTGCGCTCTATCAGGCGCGTGAACACGCCGCCCAGCGTCTCGATGCCGAGCGACAGCGGGGTCACGTCGAGGAGCAGAACGTCTTTGACGTCGCCAGCCAGGACGCCGCCCTGGATCGCCGCGCCATCGGCCACGACTTCATCGGGGTTGACGCCGCGATGGGGCTCTTTGCCGAAGAATTCTTTCACGATCTCGATCACTTTGGGCATGCGGGTCATGCCGCCGACGAGAACGACTTCATCGATGTCGGAGACTTTGACGCCGGCGTCGCGGATCGCCGCTTTGCAGGGCTCGAGCGTTTTCATCAGCAGGTCGCCGACCAGCTCTTCCAGCTTTGCGCGTTTCATGGTCAGAACAAGGTGTTTCGGGCCATTCGCATCTGCCGTGATGAAGGGCAGGTTGACTTCCGTCTGAACGGAAGACGACAGCTCGATCTTCGCCTTTTCCGCAGCCTCTTTCAGGCGCTGCAGCGCGAGTTTGTCTTTGCGCAGGTCGATGTTGTGCTCTTTTTTGAACTCTTCCGCGAGGAAGTCGATGATGCGTAGGTCGAAGTCTTCACCGCCGAGGAAGGTGTCGCCGTTGGTGGATTTCACTTCAAACACGCCGTCGCCGATTTCGAGGACGGACACGTCGAACGTGCCACCGCCCAAGTCGTACACAGCGATCGTGCCGGTGTTTTTCTTGTCGAGGCCGTAGGCGAGCGCTGCTGCCGTCGGCTCGTTGATGATGCGCAGCACGTCAAGGCCTGCGATGCGGCCGGCGTCTTTCGTCGCCTGACGCTGGCTGTCGTTGAAGTATGCGGGCACGGTGATGACCGCCTTGGTCACTTTCTCGCCAAGGTAGTTTTCAGCCGTCTCTTTCATCTTCTGCAGGACCATCGCGGAGATCTGCGACGGTGCAAATTTTTCGCCGTCAATTTCGACCCATGCCGCGCCGCCGTCGCCTTCGATGATTTTGAAGGGGGCTTTTTCGGCCATCTTCCGCACTTCAGCTTCGTTGAAGCGGCGGCCGATCAGGCGCTTGATGGCATAGAGGGTTTTGTCGGGGTTCGTGACTGCCTGGCGTTTTGCCGGCTGGCCGACGAGGCGTTCGCCGTCTTTGGTGAAGGCGATCATGGAGGGGGTTGTGCGCGCACCCTCCGCATTTTCGATAATCTTGGCTTTGTCGCCCTCCATCACTGCTACGCAGGAGTTGGTCGTGCCAAGGTCGATACCGATGATTTTGCTCATTATTTTATTCCTTTCAGTGGCAAATATATGGGAGAGGCCTCAAAGCTTAAGCACCAATCCCAATTCCCAAGTACTTACGCGCCTAAGATAGCGTTCAGGCAGGAAATTACTACCCTTTGGGCGTGAAGTGAAGTCATTTTCTGGCAGCCGTTTCCGGCCCCTATTCAGGCTTTATACGGCAGGTTTGCCGGCTTGGATCACCCCCTCGTCCGTTAACTTATTTGTCACCAGTCCTTTGCTATCCTTCACTGCGGTAAAGGGAGGAATGGCATGAAGATTTTAATATGTGCGGCAGCGACGGCGTTTTTAAGCGTGGCAGGCACAGCGCGGGCCGAAACACCGGTCATTGAAAAATACGCCTCGATCGAGGCTGTGCCGAAAGTGCTGCTGGCCGACCTGCGGCGGGGGGAATCATACCGCGACCAGTATGTCGCCCGCCTGCTGGAAGTCATCCGCCACAAGGATCCAGATGCAAAAGGCCTGACCAAGGCGGATGTCGACGCCTTCGTCAAGAGCGCGGAAAATGCAAAACGGCGCGAACGCTACCAGCAGGTCATTTTCTATGACCTCGATTTCGACGGCACAATCCTGCAGCAGGAGGTCAGCAGCGTGATGATCGAAGACCGCCGCCGCCAGAAGCAGAGCGAGGAAAGCTGCATCGACGATGCCGCGCGCTTCGTCGCACGCTACGACGCGGACAAGGACGGTAAAATTTCACTGCAGGAAATGTCTATGCCTGAAACGGGCGAAGGCAACAATCGCAAAGACCCCATGATGCGGCGCATGGGCGCGCTGCTTGCGCTCGACCCCAACGCCGACGGCACGTTGACCGCGGCCGAACTGGAAGCACTGGCGCGCAAGGCCTTCGCGACGATCGACGCAAACGGGGACGGCAATCTTTCGCGCGAAGAATCGCAAAACGCGCGCGACGCGATTGACGACTACTAGAATGCCGGCGCCAGGCCCGTACTACCATTCAAACCTCAAGAGAGGGGCCGCCATGAAACGACTTATCCTGATTGCCGCTTTTGCCGCCGCATTGCCGATGGCCGCACATGCGGCAGACGATGTTTATCCGTCGCTCGACGCCATTCCGGCGGCGATGATAGAAACGTTGCTGCAGCCTGACCAATTCGAGCAAAAATACGTCGCCACGATGGCCGGTGTTCTGCGGGCGAATGCCCGCGAGACCGGCGCGCTGACGCTTGCGGATATCGAGGCGGCGGAAGCCCGGCAAAAGCGGGAACTGTCGCGTAGCCGTTTGCGAGATGCGATGGCCTATGACCAGAATTTCGATCTCAAGGTCACCGAAGATGAAATTCGCACCTCTTTCAACGACCGGCGCGCGCGCCGTGGCGATGATACGCCGGCGGCCGAGCGGAAGAAAATGCTGGAACAGCAGGTCGCCGGGATTCTCGCCCGCTATGATACCGACAAGGACGGGGTGATTACTTCGCGCGAGGCGGGCACACCGCCGGAAAATGACGAGCGTTGGTCTTATCGCCGCTCTGGCAATAGCCGCGACCTGCTGGCACTGGACCCTGACAAGGACGGCACGCTGACCGCAGCGGAAATGGAGGGGCTGGCGCGCAAGGCTTTCCGCACCGTGGACAAGAACCGTGACGGGACCATATCGCGGGAGGAAACCCAAGGTCTTGCGAAGGTTATCCGTGTCAATCGCCTGAAATCCTCGGGCTGTGCGCTGCCCGCAGCGGGTCCGCAGGAAAAAGTTATGATGATCTACACTGCAGGCGGCGGCGCGTGGTCGGACATCGCCTTGGGTGGTGAAGCGCGCGAAACAAATGCAGTCACCCTCGACATCGGTACGGGCGCGGAGCCTCTTTACCTCGTCGTGGCGAGCCAGAAGCCGGTGATATGGCGGGTCACAGGCGACACCGCGCGCATATCGCGTATGGTGCTTGCAGGCCCTGTTTCCGCACAGCAAATGGAGCTGGATCCTGATGGTGGCAGAGTCATTTTATCGCCGTCCAAGGGCAAGGAGGTGCTTGCGGGCGTCACGGGCTTACCGACCGAGAAGGTTTTGTTTCTGAAAGGTGACAATCACCAAAATTGCCTGCCGATCGGGTTGCAGATGCATTTTGGATCGGGACAGGTGCGTCACGTTTCCTCCATCGAGGGCGAAGAGTCGAGCCTGAAGATGCTGCTGGGCCGCGATGCGGATCAGCAATATGCAGGGTATAACCCGGTAAAGCTCGCCGTGGGCTCGGATAAGATCTCAGCTCTGCCGCCGGCTGCAAATACGGCGCCGGCGCCGGAAGGGTTTGACCCCGAGGTTTGGAAGCAGGCGCTTGTCCTGCAGCCGGGAGGCGTGGCCTTTTCCAAGGGCGAGTCAATCGTGACTGAAGCGCGTCCGCAGGTCTACAAAATCCTGCCCGGCTGGGCGGGCCTTGCGCAAATGGTAAAGCAGGGAATGCTCAGGGCCGAGAAAATGGCACCGCCGGCAACGCGTATTATTGTCACGGATGGAATGTCCATGATGGTGGTACGCAACAGCGGCGGGGGTGCTGTTGTGAAGAACAGCGACGCCCGCATCATCGTGACAGATGACTGGGAATTCCGTATCTTGAAGGATGCCGACGCGTTCCCGGTCGGACTAGAAGGTGCTTTCTCAACCCAGTTCGTGCTGCCGAAAGGTATAAAACTGCCGGATATGAAGCGTCGCGGAGCATCCTGCATCCGGCTGGAAGAAGGTGCGGAAGCGCCCAAGAACACGCCCCTTTGTAATTGACGCAAAGAAAAACCGCCCCGGCGATATTCGCGCGGGGCGGCTTGTTCTTTTGGCTGTCAGTTTCGATTAGAGGTCGAAGCTGCCGCCGCCGTTGTTTTTCTTTTTCGGGGGCACGGGCGCGTTGTTGTTCGCGGGTGCGGCGCCGAGGCCGAGTTCGGAAGCGAGGCCTTGCTTGGCAGCTTCGTAAGCGGCTTGCAGTTTCGGCGCGTTCAGGTTCTGGAACACGACGGCTTCCTGCGCGGTCGACTGCGTGAAAGCTTCGGTCAGCTGTTCGCGTGCGCCTTCGGGCAGTGCGCCTTCGCGCAGGCCTTTGGCGAGGTCTTGCAGCATGACAACCGAGAGCGCGGTGGACGCTTGGCTGATGTTCGTGGGAGGCGCTTCGAAGGGGCTTGCGTTCGTCAGTTCGGTCACGAAGCCGTTCACGTTCGCGCTGTAGTCGGAAGCGAACTGCTCGGGATCGCCGACGATCGAGGGGCCAGCGGTCATCAGGACGACGCCGACGGCAAGCGCTTCTTTTTCCGAGTCAGAGCGGTCGACGTTCTGTTCGATCAGGTCGATCGCGCGGTTCTGCACGGATTTCAGTTCGACCGGCGTGTTGTCGCCGATGATGTACTGGAACATCTTGTCCTGGTCGTCAAAAATCTTCGCAAGCTGCGGGTATTTCGAGGTGAGGTCGGTCATCTGTCTGTACTCTCTTTCGCGGTTGGTTTTTAAAGTTTTTAATATTTACAACGCAGGACCGGATGCCTGAGGCGCGGCGGCCTTGGGTGCTTCCGGTTTCTGCTGGTTGTCGTTGGATGCGGGCACAATTGCGGCCGCATTGAAATCACCCTTCAGGCGTTTTTGCAGGGTGACGTAGTCTGTCTTGCCGGTGGGCAAACGGGGCATTTCCGGCAACACGTAGATTTCGTTGTTTTTCGGCAGGCCGAGGACAGAGCGTCCTGCTTCATTAGCTGCCTTCGTCAGCGCCTCGCGTTTCAGCGTGGGATCGGTCGTGAAGAGGGCGATGGAGTCGCCGTTTACGGGGTCCTGTTTCAACACGACAGCGTGCGCAGCTTCCTTGTTCAGCGATGCGGCAGTTGCGACCGTTTCAACCATGTCGAGCGAGACCATTTCGCCGCCGATCTTGGCAAAGCGCTTTGCGCGGCCGGTCAGCTTCACATAACCTTCTTTCGAGACGTTCACGATATCGCCGGTGTCGTGCCAGCCATCGGGCGGCGGCTGGATAACGCCGGGGTTGTCGTTCTTCAGGTAGCCGAGCATGACGTTCGGGCCTTTGATGAACAGGCGGAAGCTGTCTTCCATATCGGGAACCGCTTCCATGCGGGTTTCGATGCCGGGCAGGAATTTGCCGACCGTGCCGCGGCGATGCGCGCCAGGGACGTTCATGGCGACGGCGGGCGCCGCTTCCGACAGGCCGTAGGCGTTGTTCACACGCACGTTAAAGCGGTCGACATAGGTGTTGTAGGTTTCATCCTGCAGACGCTCCGCGCCGGCAAACACCATGCGCAGGCCGGAGAAGTCGCGGTCATTCGCGCTGCGGGCATAAAGGTTCAGAAAGGTGTCAGTGCCGAACATGATGGTGGCATCATAGAAATACGCCAGTTTCGGGATTTCCTTCCCCGCCAGCGGGTTCGGGAACTGGAAGCTGCGCACGCCCGTCATCAGCGGCATGATGAGGCCGCCCGCCAGACCAAAGGAATGGAAGATCGGCATGGAGTTGAAAATCTTGTCGGTCGGGCGGATCGGCGTCACGGCATTCACCTGCGCGACGTTCGACAGGAAGTTGGTGGACGACAGCACCACGCCCTTGGGTGGGCCTTCGGAGCCGGAAGTGAAGATGATCGCGGCGGGGTCCTGTCCTGTCGGCGCGTCTTTCGGGCGGGGCAGCAAACCCTTGCCGCGCAGCAGACCTGCGATTTTATCGACGAGACCGATTTTCGCCTTCACGTCTTCGGTATAAATGATCTTGGTTGCTTTGCTCAGCTCCTCGATCTTGTCTTCCAGCTTCGCAAGACGGACGAATTCGCGGGAGGTGACGATGGTTTTCAGCGATGCGGTCGTGACATAGGACAGCATATCCGCTTTTTCCGCTTTCGCGTTGAGCATGGTCGGCACGCGGCCATAGGCATGCAGCGCGAAAAACGCGACCGGCGATTTTTTCGAGTTCGGCAGCAGGAAGCCGACGTTTTCGCCTTTGCTGGTCACTTTCGCCAGTTTCGCGCCGAGCGCATAGATACCGGTCAGGATCTTGCCATAGGTCAGCGGCGCTTCTTCCTGATTGTGGTCGTCGAGCATTTCGCGCTTGCGGCCGAAATTGCGCGCGGCGTCATGCAGCGCCTCAATCAGCGTGCGGTTCGGATCGACCGCGTTGACGGGCATTTCCTGCAGGATTTTTTCCATCTGCTCGTCTGCGATGCGGCGGCGTTCCTTGCCCGAGGCACTTGCCGGGATGTCGAGCTTCACGGGCGGCATCACCGTCACCGACAATTTCGGGAACAGGCGGTGCGGGTAATCCTTCAGGCGGGTCAGGCCTTTCGCGAGGAAGTTCAGCCCGTCCATATAGATCGGCACGATATGCGCATCCGCATTCGCTGCGACGACCGATGAACCGCCGAAAGATTGCATCAGCGTGCCGGTCGTGGTCAGGCGGCCTTCGGGGAATACCATTACGGGGCGGCCGGCCTTCGCCAGTTTCGTCAGCGCGCGGATCGCCTGCGGCTTGGTCGTGTCGAGCGGGTGGAAATCGATGCGGTTGAGCAGGAATTTCGCGATGGGGTTGTAGCGCACCATCGGGTTCTTCATGATCTTGTTGTACATGCCCGTGTCAATGGCAAAGGACGCCTCGATCGGCATGGTCGCGCCCAGCAGCAAACCGTCAATAAATGAAACATGGTTGGCGATGACCAGCGTCGGCTTGCCTTCCAAACCCTTGAAGTTTTCGGTGCCACGGATTTTCGCGCCGAACAGTGTCTTGAACATGAAACGCAGGCCACCGCGCACTGCGCTGTCCATCTGGCGCGTCATCCATGATTTTTTCGGCAGCAGCGACGCGGTGTCGTTGTCTTCCGTCTCGGGCGCGGCAGTTTCGATAGCGGCAGGGGTGGCGGTCTCGGTCATGGGGAAGCGACCTCGTATATAAATGAATAAGTCGAATCTAAAAGATGACATAATCTATTTCCCGCTTGTCATATCTGTCAAGAACGAGAATCTGAAAAAGAGTTATCATAATCATGTAATTAAATACTCGCTTGACGCATTGCCATAAGCCCTTATAGTGACGCGTCTTTTTTATTATGGAGATTTCCCGTGAAGCCGTCCGATATCGTCGCCCGCCTGAAAAACGTTTTTAACTACAAATCAGGCCGTCATCTGGACGCGGAAGGCAACCAGACCTGGTATTTCCACTGGAAAGAACACCGCGACGACGGACTGCCCGCTTATGAAGCGAAAAGCGGCACGAAAAAATACTACAAATTCGGCGAACTGCACCGCGATGGCGACCAAGCCGCAATCGAATGGGCCGATGGCGGGCGCGAATACTATAAAAACGGCCTGCGCCATCGCGTGGGCGGCCCTGCCGTGACGCGCCCCAACGGGGATAACGACTGGTACCAGAACGACAAGCTGCACCGCGAAGACGGCCCCGCGAAAGAGCGCCCGAACGGCACCGATGAATACTGGCGTAATGGCGAAGTCTGGAAAGAAGGCAAGCCCGCTGCCATCAAGGCGAAGGAAGAAATCCGCGTCCAGCAGGAAGTCGTTGCAGCCGTCGCTGAAGCGGAAACAGCGGAGAAAAATATCGAGACGCTGAAAGACCTGAAAGCGAAGCGTCCGCCGCCCTCGCTGAAGCCGCAGTAATTATTTATTGTAACTACTTTTTCTTCCTGGGCTTCGCAGGCTCGTCGCCGCCTTCCAGCGTCATAAGACGGATGCGGGCGAGGCCGATGCCTTTTTTGTCTTCGTCGAGCGCTTTGTCGATCAGCGCCTGACCGCGCGCTTCGTCGCGCTTCACGCCATTGCCGTCCTTCATCATCTTGCCAAGGAAGACCATGGATTCGCTGTCATGCTGCTTTACGGCGCGCTCGAAATATGTCGCGGCGGTGGCGTAATCCTGCGCCGTGCCTTCGCCGAGGTAGAGGCAGCGGCCCGTCTCGCGCAGCGCTTCGCGGAAATTTTGATCGGCGGATTTTTTGAACCAGCCGAAGGCTTCGTATAAATCGCGCGGGCGTCCCATGCTCCCCGCCTCCGCCGCACGACCCATTTCGTACTGGGCTTCGGCATCACCGGCTTCGGCCGCGCGCCCGAACCAGAAGTAGGATTTCTCGCGGTTCATCTCGACCTGCTTGCCGCCGAAGATGTATTTGTGGGCCAGCTCCACTTGGGCGTCCACATCGCCGCTATCCGCGCGCTTCATCAGGCATCCGAACTGGAAACGGTCGAGTGCTTCGCCGCGCGCCGCACGCTCGATATCGTCCTTCGGCAGCGGCACATGCACGCCGTAATTTTGCTCCAGATATTTCGCGCCGTTCGCGCTGTAATCGGCATCCATCAATGCGGCGTCGGACAGCAGCTTGCGCCCTTCGTCGATATTGGGGGCGGTGCCGTTGCCGTGATACAGGCAGAGGCCGTATTCCCGCAAGGATTCGCGCTTGCCATAGGTATAGGCGGATTCCTTGAAGGTTTCGAGCGCGAGGCGGAATTCCTGCTGCTGCTGATAGACGCGTGCGAGGCCGAACAGCGCCTCGTGATTGCCAGCCTTGGTCGCTTTTTTATACCAGGTGATGGCGCGGGTGAGGTCGATCGGCGTTACTTTTTCCAGCAGCACTTCGCCGGTGCGGAAAATTTCGGCCACACGCTCCATCGCGACGGCATCGCCGCCTTCGGCCGCGTGGAGCCATAACTTGAAGGCTTCGCTGCGGTTTTTCTTGATGCCGCTCCCCGTGGCATAGGCGGTGGCAAGCTCGTTCTGCGCCTGAGGGTCGCCTTCATTGGCGGCAACCATCAATTCATCAGTTGAAAGGAAAATGCGGCGAAGGCGGGGCGGGCGCGCCATGCGGAATTAGACTTCCTGGTCGACGTTGCCGCCGGAACCCGTTTCGCCACCCTTGGCGACGCCCACGCGCGCGGGGCGCAGCAGGCGTTCATGCAAGGTGTATCCGGGTTCTATCACCTGAATGACAACGCCGGGGGCGGCATTCGGCACATCCGCTTCGAACAGCACTTCGTGCAGGTTCGGGTCGAATTTCTGGCCCATCGGCTCGACTTTTTTAATGTTGTTGCGCTCGAAAATCGACAGCAGCTCGCGCTCCGTCATTTCGACGCCGGTAAATATGGTCTTCAGGTCTGCGTTCATCTCGCGCGCTTCGGGGCTGATTGCGGCGAGCGCACGGCGCAGGTTGTCGGCGACGCTGAGGAGGTCGCGCGCGAAGGATGACACGGCAAATTTCGCGGTGTCCTGACGGTCGCGCTCGGAGCGTTTGCGGGTGTTGTCAGCATCGGCAAGGGCGCGCAGCGCCTGATCTTTGATCTCCGCTACTTTCTTTTCCAGTTCGGCGATGCGCGCCTGCGCAGCGCCAAGGCCGCCGTCTTCGGCCGCTTCTTCCAGAGAAGGCTCGATATCTTCGGGAAGGCGCTCGATATCTTCGGGAAGGCCGTCATTTTCGGCAGGGTTCACTTGCGTCATGTCATAATCCTTGAAACTGTCCAGACCCTAAGATGGGGGTTTTCGGGGAGAAATTCAACCCCGCAAAACGCTTGAAACAGAAGGGATTTTACATCTCGGGCGGCGTAACGACGACCTTGGCGTTGCGCACGATGCGGCCATTGAGCTCGTATCCCTTCAGGGGCACCGCGACGACCATTTCGGGCTCCACGCCCGGCACGGCCTGCATGGTCAGCGCTTCGTGCCTTTCAGCGTCGAAAGGCTGGTTCAGCGGGTTGATCTGGCTGATGCCGTATTTGTTGAACACGGTGCGCACGCCGTCGAGCGTCGTGTCGACGACCTTGGCAAGGGATTCGAAATTAGGGTCGGCCTTGCGGCTCTTGGCATCCATCATCTGCGAGCCGAGTTCGAGCGTGTCGATCACGGGCATTAGTTCCTTCAGCGTCTTTTCGACGGCGAACTGCTTGTCGTCTTCGCGCTTCGCTTCGCTGCGGGCGAGCAGGCCTTTGCTTTCATCGAGACGTTTGGACAGGATCAGGTTGTCGCCCTGTGCGCGCTGCACGGTGGAGGACAGGCTGACGACCTGCGCATTCAGCGCGTCGCGCTCGGCCTTCAGGCTTTCCAGCGTTTCGGCAGGTGCATCAGCGGCAGGCGCTGGCGGCTTGTCTTCCGCTTTCGCCGCTTCGGCTGCGGCAGGCGCATCAGCTTTTGGGGCTTCTGCGGTTGCGGCAGGCACGACGTTATCGCCCGGCTTTACGCCGTATTTGTTGAAAACGTTCGTCAGCTGCGCGAGCGTGCTTTCGACGCCCTTGGTCAGCTTGTCGAGTTTCGGGTTCGCCGCACGCTCGTTCGCGTCGATTTCGGCAAGCCCCGCCTGCATGGATACAGCAGTCGGCAGCAGGTCGCGCAGCAGCGCGACGCCCGCGGCTTTCTTATCGGCGCTTGCAAGATTTTCGATGTCGGCAAGCGCGGCTTTAGCATCTTCGGTGCGCTTCATCAGCGATTTGTTGTCGTCGCGGGTGCGGGTGATGGCACCTTGCAGGCGCTCCACCTTTGTTTTCAACTCGTCGCGCTCCGCCCTGACATCGTCGATGGTTTCGACGTAATCATCATCGCCCAGATCGCCGAACAGGTCCGCCATACGTTTGTCATGCGCATCGTCTTCCGACGTGCGGGGGCGGGGCGTTTCATCGGGAGGATTGCCGGGGTTCTGTTCGTCGGACATGCTTTGCGACTCCGTATTTATGATTTTCATATTCCTAAAGGATTAACGCCTTCGAGTCAACCCTGCTTTTTTCATATTGTTTTCATAAGATTACAAGTGAAATTCCTGATTTCATGGAGAAATTCAGGATTCAACCGATGATTTTGCTGATGATCTGCGACGTATAATTTACAACAGGGATCAACCGTCCGTAATTGAGGCGCGTGGGGCCAAGCACGCCGATCGCGCCCACAACGCGGGAATCCTGATTTTTATAAGGCGCGATGATCAACGAACAACCGGAGTGGCTGAACAGCTTGTTCTCCGCCCCGATATAGATTTTCACGCCTTCGCCGGTGCCGGTCGCCTGCAGCAGCTTCAGCATGGTCTCTTTGGTCTCCAGCGCATCGAACAGGAGCCGGATGCGCTCCAAGTCTTCCAGCGCGGTCACGTCATCCAGCAGGTTCGACTGGCCCTTGATGAAGAGATGCCCGCCGGTGTCGTCGGGGGCGAAGCTGGCAATCCCCGATGCCACAACCTTTGCGGTCAGCGCGTCCAGTTGCGTGCGGTCATTCGCGAGTTCTGCGGTGACGAATTCGGCTGCCTGCGAGAGGGTTTTATCGGCGATGCGGGAATTGAGGTAATTGGCGGCGCGCGTCAGGGAGGCGGGGCCGACATCCTCCGGCACTGTGAGCAGCCGGTTTTCAACGATACCCGAGCTTGTCACCAATACAGCAAGCGCACGTCCCGCCGCCAGATGCACGAATTCAACCTGTTTGATGGGATCTTCCGATTTCGGCGCGAAGACGAGTCCCGCGCAGGAGGAGAGGCCTGAAAGGAAGCTGCTGGTCTGTTCCAGCACATCGGTCAGGGAATGGTTTTTCGCCAGATTGATTTTCTGCTCGATCTGTTTCTGCTCGCCAGCTGATAAGCTGTTGAGTTCTAGCAGACCTTCTACAAATACCGTCAGGCCTGTGTCGGTCGGCAGGCGACCGGCGGAGGTATGGGGGGCATACAGCAGGCCCAAATCCTCCAGCTCCGCCATCGCGGAGCGAATAGTGGCGGGCGAGAGTTTCATGCCCAGTTTCTGGGAAATCGCCATGGAACCGACAGGCTCGCCCGTCTCGACATAGGCGTCGACGACGAGTTTTAAGATCTGCCTTGTTCGATCGTTCAGTTCCTTGATCATGCTTGTAATATAGGGGCGGGGATGGTAAAAAATCAATAAATTCAAAGCCTCGGAAAATATTGACATAACTACAAAAATGCTTATAGTCTGATTCACTCGAAAACAGCAGAGTCGCTCCTTTCAACCTTTTTTGAACAGCGCATCACATGGCCGAAAAAGAAGACTATTATCAGGTATTGGGCGTCGCAAAAGATGCGACCGCGGAGCAAATCAAGGCCGCCCATAAATCCATCATGCTGAAAAACCACCCGGACATGGTGAAGAACCGCAAATATCCGGATGACGCGGCGAAGCAAAAGGCACTCGCCGAGGCCGACCTGAAATTCAAGGCCGCGAACGAAGCTGAAGGCGTGCTGTCCGACCCGTCCAAGCGCGCCACCTACGATAAATATGGCCACAAAGGCATTGAAAACCTCAACGCTGGCAAGAGCGGCGCGTCGGGTCAAAGCTATGAACAGGTCGCCGGCCCCGTCGTGCGCAAATCCTATTCCGAGGAAGATACCCTCAGCTTCTTTGAAAAACGCGCGGAACGCAGCCGCACCGAAGATGGTTCGAATGACGGACTGACGTCCGAGCAGCGCCGCGAGAAAGCACGCCAGGACCGCATCGCAAAACGCGGCGGTGGCAGCAGCTCCACCCCTGCCACGACCGTGCCCACACCCGGTTCTGCCATCAACGTGTTCCACGACGTCGCAACGAAAGTCAGCGATGTCGCCGACAAATTGAAATCCGGCGACGTTGCCGTTCCGCTTGCGGATCTCGAAGATTTCCGCAAAAGCCTCACCAAACTCGAAGGCATGATCGACCAGCAGATCGCACGTGCGAAACGCGGCGGCCCCCGCCCTTAATCAAACATAGACAGGACTTAATCTCATGCGCCCCTCCGGACGTGCGGCTGACCAGCTGCGCAACATCACACTTGAACCCGGATTTTCGAAGCATGCGGAAGGCTCCTGCATGGCGCGCTTCGGCGATACCCATGTTCTTTGCACCGCTTCGGTCGAAGACCGCGTTGCGTCATGGCTGAAGGGCAAAGGCAAGGGCTGGGTGACGGCCGAATACGGCATGCTGCCCCGCTCCACCGGCAGCCGCACCGACCGCGAAGCCGCGCGCGGCAAACAATCGGGCCGCACGCAGGAAATCCAGCGCCTGATCGGTCGCGCGCTCCGCGCTGTGGTGAAACTGGAAGCAATGCCGGAACTACAGATCGTGATCGACTGCGATGTCATTCAGGCCGATGGCGGCACACGCACGGCGGCAATTACCGGCTCGTATGTCGCCCTCCAGCAGGCTTGCGCGCATCTGCAGAAAATCGGCGCGGTGAAGGAAAACCCGATCATCGATACCGTCGCTGCTGTTTCCTGCGGCCTCTACAAAGGCGAAGCGGTGCTCGATCTTGATTACATCGAGGATTCCGGTGCGGAAGCGGATGCGAATTTCGTCATGACCGGTGGCGGCGGATTGGTCGAAGTGCAGGGCACGGCAGAGCATCGCGCCTTCACCGAGGAACAGTTCATGAGCCTGATGGGTTTGGCGCGCAAAGGCATCGGTGAGTTGATTTCCCACCAGAAAAATGCTTTAAACAAATAAATCAGTAATTTAGGGCAGTGTATAGAATTTGACATAATGCGCAGAAGTGGCGTAGGATGTCTTGCGATTCCAACCGTTTGGAGGATATTGCCATGGCTGCCAACACCCCGAAGAAAGACATGAAGGATACGCTGCGCTACAAGCACATGGTCGCGCGCCTTCAAAACCTGCTGCCGCATCAAAAAGAAGCGGCGCTGCTTCAGGAAATTTCCAAGGGCCTGCAATGGCGCATCGATGCCGCGATCGAAGCGGTCGAAAAGAAACCCGACGACTGGCAATTGATCGATACCGCAGGCGTGTTGAAACAGGCTGCAATGTTCGGTCGTCTCGCAACCGTTGAAAAACTCTGCGACCTGTTTGGCTATCCCGCCGGCACGCCGGTTGCGCCGCAGCCGATTGATGTCGCGTTCCAGACCGCCGTGCTGCACGGTCGTTTCCGCACCGCCGATGCGCTGGCGCTGCGCGGCGCGGGCATGCACCCCGTATCAAACGGCAGCCCGCTGCCGCCGCTCCTGCAGGCTGTGCTGCAGGAGCAGACACGCAGTATTGATTACCTCGTTAAAAAAGGTGCGGACAAGAACTTCCTCGCCTATCTGGCGGTCGGCGCGAATTCGATGAAATCTCTGACGCATCTTGTCGAAAAACGCGGCGCAGATGTGAATTACAGTACGCCATCGGGAGACACGCCGCTCGACATGGCATTGCGCGTGAACAATCCGGTGCTGAAGCAGTACCTGCTCGATCACGGCGCGAAACAGCCGCAGCTGCTCGAAAAGCCCGTCGCACTCAGCAGCGAAGCGCTGAAAGGCACGACGTTCGACGTGAATTTCGAAACGGCGTATCTGCCGATCATCCTGAAGGCATGGCAGGTGCCCGTGATTTCGAAAGAGTTGAAAGACGCGCTGGGTGCTGTTGCCAAAACCGATACCGGCCTCGACTTCACGCTCAAGAATGGCCGTAAGATGGAATGGGCGGAAAACAGCAACGGCACAGAATTCATCGGTCGCGGCAACCGCAGCAGTGAATTCGACACGTCCGACGCGCGCGCCATGGTCGCGGCAGGCAAGAGCCGCGGCTGGAAGGAAATCAACGTGCATGGTGACGACACGCAGCGCCAGAAGCTGTGGCTCGAGGCAAAACGCCAGGGCTTGAGCGTGCCGAACTATACGCCGGAGGCGGGCAGCGAGGCCGCTAAAATCTGGGCGGCTGAGCAGCCTGCGAAAAAGCCGCAAGGTCCGCGTCCCAATTAATCTTTTCGCCATTTATTACAATAGGTTATCGTGGGTCATTTAGATTGACATAACGCGTCTTTCTGCTATTCTCGGCGCGGTTTTATTTATAAGGAATTTCGCGCCATGACCGCACCTAAAGACCCGAAAAACACGCTGCGCTATAAACATATGATTGCGCGCCTGTCCACCCTGCCGCCTTATCGTCAGGAAGTGGCGCTGAAAAAGGAAATCATCAACGGCCCGCAATGGCGCATCGACGCCGCGATCGAGGCTGTGCCCCGCGGCAACTGGCAGTACATCAACACGACGGAAGTCATGAAGCTGGCCGCCAGCCTCGGCCGCTTGCAGACCGTCGAGAAAATCTCTGGCGTGCTGGGTTACAAAATCGGCGACAGCGTCGCGCAGGATCCCGTCCAAGCCGCATTCCATGTGGCGTCACTGCATGGTCATTACCGCACGGCGGATGCTATGGCGAAACGCGGTGCAGGGCCGATGTATGAAGCGAAGGGGACGCCCGCCGCAATTTACACCGCCATCAAGGAAGCGGATTTCAAGAAGATCAATTACCTGCTGAAGCGCGGCGCGGACAAAGACTACCTCGTCAACCTTGCCTCCGTGTCGCCGAAATACATGGAAGTGACAAAATACCTTGTCGAGGAAAAACAGTCGGGTGTGAATTTCGCGTCTGAAGGTTTCTGGACGCCCTTCCTCAACGCCGTAAAATATGGTCGTAACGACCTTGCGTTTTACCTGCTGGAACACGGCGCGACGCCGCAGCTGGACAAAAGCGCTGGCGAGGCACTCTATACCGCTGTCGGGCGCGGCAATCTTGTCATGATAAATACGATGCTCGATATCGGCTTCAAGGTCGATATGCAGACAGTGCATCACGCGGTCTATGAAGGTCAGGTCGATGCCGCGAAAATCCTGCTGGCGCGCGGCGGCGTGAATATCAATGAAGGCAAACAGGAAACACTGCTACTGGCGATTGCCGCCCAGAAGAACGCGCCCGAAATGGTCGCCCTCGCGCTCGACGCCGGTGCCGATGCGAAAGCGGCGCTGGAGGCCTTGAAGAAAGATCCCGAGCTTTATCGCTACGGCAACCGCGCGAAGATGGAAAAATACCTCGAAGATTACCTCGCGCCGAAAGCGCCGAAACCCCCGGGATTTAACCTGTGAGCGCGGAATTAAAGGAAAAAGCGATGGTGCGTAAATTCACGGGCGAGGAACTCGTGGTGGCGACCCATAACAATGGCAAGCTGCGCGAGCTGCGCGAAATGTTTGGCGACCGCATCGCGAAGCTGACGAGTGCGGCAGAATATGGTGTTGAATCGCCCGAGGAAACCGGCACGACGTTCATCGAAAACGCGCTCATCAAAGCGCGCGTCGTGGCGGAAGCAACGGGCAAGCCAGCGCTCGCGGATGACAGCGGACTCTGCGTCAACGCGCTGAACGGCGCGCCCGGCGTTTATTCCGCCGACTGGGCGGAAGAACCGGGTAAACCGCGCGATTTCTACATGGCGATGGAACGCGTGCAGGCCGAGATGGGTGACAACCCCGACCGCTCCGCCTATTTCGTGTCCTGCCTTGTGCTGGCATGGCCTGACGGCCATTTTGAGTCGGTCGAAGGTTACGTGCATGGCACGCTGCAATTCCCGCCGCGCGGCGATAAAGGCCACGGCTATGACCCCGTCTTCGTGCCGAACGGTGAAACGCGCAGCTATGGCGAAATGACGCAGGAAGAGAAAGAAAAAACTAGCCATCGCGGCGACTCGTTCAGAAAAATGCTGGCGAAATGCTTCTAAGCAAAAAAACCGAACCGGCTGAACTGCAAAGTCTTGCGGTCTATATCCACTGGCCGTTCTGCAAGTTCAAATGCCATTACTGCGATTTCAACAGCCATGTGCGCGAGCAGGTGGAGCACAAGGACTGGGCAGCCGCGTATTTGCGGGAGCTTCGCCATTACCGCGACCTGACAGGACCCCGCCACATTGAATCGATCTTCTTCGGCGGCGGCACCCCGTCGCTGATGGAACCAGCGACGGTTGAAGCCGTTATCCAGTCTGTGCATGATCTCTGGGGCGTGCCGCAAGGCACGGAAGTGACGCTGGAAGCAAACCCGACATCGACGGAAGCCGAAAAGCTGAAAGGGTTCAAGGCAGCGGGTGTCAACCGCGTCTCGCTCGGCGTGCAATCGCTGCGCGACGCCGACCTGAAACAGCTGACCCGCCAGCATTCGGCGGCGGAGGGGCTTGCGGCTGTTAAAACCGCTGCCTCCGTCTTTGACCGCTATTCCTTCGACATCATTTATGCCCGTCCCGATCAAACTGTCGACAGCTGGAAAGAAGAGCTGGCCGAAGCGCTTCAATATGCGCGGGGCCATATGTCTCTTTATCAACTGACGATCGAGGAAGGGACGAAATTCCACACGCTGCACGAGCGCGGGGAGCTGATTGTGCCGGATGGCGATACTGGTGCGTCTTTTTACGAAGCGACGCAGGAAATGATGGAGGCGGCGGGGATGCCCGCCTATGAAGTATCGAACCACGCCAAGCCGGGCGATGAATCGCGCCACAATATGGTCTATTGGCGCTATGGCGATTACGCGGGCATCGGCCCTGGCGCGCATGGACGCCTGACCATTGACGGAGTAAAGCAGGCCACCCGTGCCCACCGCGCGCCTGAACTTTGGATGGAGCGCGTAAACCGCCACGGCCATGGCGCACATAACATGGAAACCGTCGATGCTGCCGGTCGCGGCCGGGAAATGCTGATGATGGGCCTCCGTCTTATGGAAGGCGTCGACCTAGTTAAATTCCAGAATGAGGCGCAGAAAGATTTTTCAGCATTTGTTAACGCAAAAAGGCTCAGAATGCTGTTAGAAGAGGGGCTTCTTGAAGTTTCGCCTGTGCGGCTCACGGCGACGCCCAAGGGACGCCAGAGGCTCAACGCGGTTCTCGCCTATTTGTTATCCGGACAGGAATGATGCAAGTCATATTCGAAACAGACGCGGCTGAATTTTTGAAGAAGAACGGCGCGTATCTCGAAAACCGCGAGGCGGAGCATAACCTCATTCTATCGCTCAGCCATGCCGCGCTTGCGAAGCAGAGCAAAGGTGAAAAATCGGATATCCGTTTCGCGACGCTGATGAACGATGACGAATTTGTCGTGGCTGCCGTGCAGACGCCGCCGCACAACGTCGTGCTGAGCCGCGCGACGGCTCCCGAGATCGAGCCGCTCGCCGATGCACTGGCGGAAAAAGGCTGGGCATTCCCCGGCATCGTCGGCCCCGCAGGTGAGGCATCGACCTTCGCCGACCGCTGGGCGCTGAAGACCGGCCAGAAATCGGTCGAATACATGGACCAGATTATTTATTCTCTGAAGCAGATCCTCCTGCCGCCGATGGCGGAAGGACATAGCCGCTTCGCCAAACCCGAAGAGCAAAAAACCGTCGCGTCATGGATCCTGAAATTTGCGCAGGACGCCCTGCCGAAGTCGGAGCAGATGACGCAAGCCGATGCTGAAAAGCGCGCCGCCGAAAGCATTGCATCCGAACGTCTGATGGTCTGGGATGTGGACGGCGTCGCCCGCGCGCAGGCAGGCTTTTCGGGCACGGCGAATGTTGCGCGCATCAACATGGTCTATACCCCCCCGGAAGAGCGCGGACGCGGCTATGCGAGCGCCGTCGTGGCCGATATCAGCCAGCGCCAGCTGGATGCAGGCAAGAAAATGTGCTGCCTTTATGCGGATGCGCGCAACCCGGTGTCGAATTCAATCTACCGTAAAATCGGCTATGAATTCGTGGGGCGTTCCAGCCTCTACGTGCTTGAAAAGAAATCCTGATATTTTTAGTTAAAGATCGAATGACCGCGGGGGATGGTGCGGCCGTTCGGGGCGCGGCAGTTCCGGCAGGTTGCGGAGTTCCGCTTTCAGCGTTGCGGCAACTTCTCCATAGGCATCGACAAGGAAGTTGAACGCCAGCACCGTCTGCTTGCGCAAATCGACGATATCGCGCTGGGAAACGGCGGGTGCGGCATTGCCGTTTTTTACAGCATCGAAAATCTTTTGCAGTTGCGCGGCATCGTTATCCTGCGCGCCGAAGGCTTGCGCCGGATTTGCCGTCGCCAGTTTCTCGGTGATCTTCGCCTTGCTTTTGTCCAAGTCTGCCACCAGCGCTTCGCTCAGGCGCGCGGCCCAGAAAATGGCTTCCTCCTGACCGTTTTGAAAAAACGGCATGTCGAATTCCTGCGCTTCATAGATCGGCGGCTTCACGCCAAGGCCGGTCGCCAATGTCGCGTTGCGCAGGCTTGCCTTTTCGATCGCGCCTGTGATTGATCCTGCGCTGCCGTCCGGCGCGCCGTTTTTCAGGTGCTGGATGCCGCGCGCGACCAGACGCCATGACTCGCGTGTTGCGTCGCCCTGAGCTGCTGTCGGCGATAGCTTGTGAAGTTCGGTCACAATGGCAAAGGGAATTGCGTCGATGCGCCGTTGTGCCAGCAACAGCATGCGGTCATAGGTCGCGTTGCGTTCGGTCGTATGTTGCTGGCTGTCGGTCACATGAATCTCCGCTCGAATATCTGGTTTTACCTTATCGCAAATCGCGGGAGATTTCAACAATATTACATAATATTACAAACGGTTGAAAGATTATTTCAAAAAAGAAGCGGCCCGTTTGACGGGGCCGCTTCGATGTTTGTTATCCGATCCGTCTTAGGGGACGGGATTCGGTACGCCGCCCGGGATGCCTGCGCCGGGCATCAGCGCATTCAGCGGCTGGCCGTTGAGCGTCGCGTTGCCGGACGGGTCGACAGCCAGCGTCAGTTTACGCACGCTGCGACCATCTGCGTCTTTTTCAGGCTTGGTGTAGCCCTGCACCATCGCAAGGCCGGAGGCGTAACCGGCCAGCTTGGGGTTCGGGTTCGCGCCTTGCGACGCGGCCTGCAGTTTCAGGACGGTTTCATCGACGCCGGTCAGCGCCAGCGTCATGCTGCCTTCCGTCATGATGGGCGATGCCGCGCTCGCGCGGAACTGGCCATCGAGGGCGGAGTTAAGGTCGGGCGCCTTGGTGTAGGTGTTGCGCACCGAAATCGTCGTGCCGGCATTGACGAGCTGCTGGGGCAGGGTCGTCATCAGCATCATCAGCTGCATCTGTGCCTGTTGCTGGATTTCAGCCTGCTTGGCAGGATCCACCTGACCGCCGCCGACGCCCACCAGAGAGCCCATGAAGCTGTTGACCGCCGTCGAGATGCTGCTGCCAAGATCGCGCATCGGCAGGTTCTCGACATAGACTTCAAAGTTGGAGTTGGTCGGGATGATGCCCTTCACGCCGGGATCCGTCTCGCCGACATTCAGGCCATCGAGCAGGATCTTCACGGTGGTCGAACCCTTCGCCTGCAGCATCCCTTTTACATCAAGCACGAGGCCGAGCTTGGCGAGCGCAGCCGTGAAATCGGGCGTAGGCGGGGTATTGGGCTGGGGAGAGACTGCCGATTTCATGGTGAGATTCACATCGGTCAGCTCGAGGCTGTTGCTCATGCCATCCAGATAGCCGCCGAGATCGCTCATGACCGAGGTCATCATCTGGCTTGCCTGATCGGGGGTGGTCGGGGTGGTTTGCGATTTTTTCAGCGTTTCTCCGACGGTATCCTGCATTTTCTTGCGGGATTTAAGGTCGATTTTATCATAGGACGAATTTGCGACCATGCCGCCGATGCTGACATCCGCCGCGTTACCTTTGTTGAAGGCGATCTTGATGCCCGAACCGGTCATGCCGTAGGGGCCGGACCAGGTGCCGTCGCCGTTCTGCGTCAGGTTCATGAAACTGCCAAGCGAGGAAACGGTCGCCGTGAATTCGCCGGGGGTCAGCGAATTGGCGGTCACATCGCGGTATTCCGCATCGACCTTCGTAAACGTACCGAGATCGGGAACCCAGGTGCCGTTAAAGCGCTGGCTGCCGATCTTGATTTCCGCGATGGGTTTTGCGGTTTCGTCGAAAGCTTTCATGGTCTGGGGCAGGGCGACCGCCACGTTCAGCGCCGCGCCGTCGGAAGCGGGCGTCACGTTGGCGATCAGCGTACCCATGTCAAATTTAAAGCCGTAATTGGTGACGACGGTTGCGCCCGGCATCTTCACTTCGTAATAAGCGCCCTTGGGCGTCACTTCGACGGGGCCGGAGAGGGTCAGGCCGTCGCCTTGCGTCTTTGCAAGGTCCATCGGGAAGGCGAGCGCATCCTCCACCTGCTTCTTGATGCCGGCTGCGCCTTCGGGCGTCGCGGTATCGGCATAGGCGAGGTGGCTGGTCGCCATGAAGGCGAGGGCGAAAACGGCGGGCAAAAGTTTGCGCATCGGTACATCCTTGAAAAAAATGAAGGTCTTTCGTCACGACAATTGTTAGAGAACGCCTTGAAACTATGCAAGAAATTCCTTAAATAATGGTTATTGCGTTGGTCATAAAACAGGTTTAAAACTGGTTTTCTGTCTTCTCCTAAAGGGACGCTATGAAACAGGCCCTCGCCGCAGTGTTGCTGACGCTTTTCCTGCTCGCGCCTTGCCGCGCGGCAGAGGCGCAATATGTGGCGACCAAGGATCTCGCGCGCGAATGTTTGAGCGAAAAACGCGAGCTCATGGCCGCCTGCATCGGCTATGTCGCGGGCGTCATTGATTACCACCTGCTAATGCAGTCCTTCGGCACCGCGCCAACTATTGATTTTTGCATTCCGGAAGATATATCCAAGGAACAGGCTGCCATCATCGTCATGGCCTATTTGCGGGGGGAAACCCAGCATGACGAATTTACGGCGGCTGCGACGATTCCCTTGGCCCTTAACAAGGTCTTCCCCTGCCGCGAGCTGCGGGCGACCCGGAAAAAGAAGCGTTCATGACCGCTGAAGCGGAAAAAAAGACTGTCAGCAAGCCCGGCAAACTGTTCGACCTTGTGACGGATTTCAAACCCGCCGGCGACCAGCCGACAGCGATTGCGGATCTGTTGGCAGGCATACGGGCCAATGAAAAAAACCAGGTGCTGTTGGGCGTGACGGGGTCCGGCAAGACTTTCACCGCCGCGCATGTGATCGCGCAGATGAACCGCCCCACCATCATCCTTGCGCCCAACAAGACGCTGGCGGCGCAGCTGTTTGGCGAGATGAAGGAGTTCTTCCCGAATAACGCCGTCGAATATTTCGTGTCCTATTACGATTACTATCAGCCCGAGGCCTATGTGCCGAAGACGGACACCTTCATCGAAAAAGACAGTTCCATCAACGAACAGATCGACCGTCTGCGCCACTCCGCCACGCGCGCGCTGATGGAACGGCGCGACTGTATCGTAGTTGCTTCGGTCTCGTGCATCTATGGCATCGGCGACGTGGAAACCTATCGCGGCATGATCTTCGACATCAATGTCGGCGAGCAGATTGATCGTAACGCGCTGGTCAAGAAACTGATTGAGCTGCATTACGAGCGCAACGATATCGATTTCTCGCGCGGCACCTTCCGCGTGCGGGGCGATGTGCTCGAACTGTTCCCTGCCCACTTGTCGGATGCCGCTTGGCGCATTTCGATGTTTGGCGATGAAATTGAAAGCATCACCGAGGTCGATGCGCTGACCGGCGAAAAAATGGACAGTTTCGACACCGTCCGCGTCTATGCCAACAGCCACTATGTGACGCCGAAGCCGACGATGCAGCAGGCGATCAAGCAGATCAAGGCCGACCTGCATGAACGGCTCGCCGAATTTCGCGCTCAGGGAAAATTACTGGAAGAACAGCGCCTCGCGCAACGCACATCATTCGACATCGAGATGCTGGAGGCGACGGGTATGTGCGCCGGCATCGAAAACTATTCACGTTATTTGACAGGCCGGGCCCCTGGCGCGCCGCCGCCGACGCTGTTTGAATATCTGCCGGATGACGCGCTGCTGATTGTGGACGAGAGCCATGTGATGGTCCCGCAGCTGCACGGGATGTTCAAGGGTGACCGCGCGCGTAAAGTCACCCTGTCCGATTTCGGTTTCCGCCTGCCCGCCTGTCTCGACAACCGCCCGCTGATGTTTGATGAATGGGACAAGATGCGGCCGCAGACGGTGTTTGTGTCGGCAACCCCCGGCGATTGGGAATTGCAGCAGACCGGCGGCGTGTTTGCCGAGCAGGTCGTGCGCCCCACAGGCTTGACCGACCCGCCCGTGATTATTCGTCCGACCGAAAAACAGGTCGATGATTTGCTCGCCGAATGCCGCGAGGTGGTGGCCAAGGGCTACCGGGTACTGGTGACGACGCTCACCAAGCGCATGGCGGAGGACCTGACGACCTACATGACCGAAACGGGCTTGAAGGTGCGCTACCTGCACTCCGACGTCGATACGTTGGAGCGGATTGAGATTATCCGCGATCTGCGCTTGGGCGTGTTCGACATCCTGATCGGCATCAACCTGCTGCGTGAAGGCCTCGACATTCCCGAATGCGCGCTGGTCGCGATACTGGATGCCGACAAGGAAGGTTATCTGCGTTCCCGCACGTCGCTGATCCAAACCATCGGCCGTGCGGCACGTAACGTCGATGCGCGCGCGATCCTCTATGCCGACAAGATCACCGGCAGCATGAAACAGGCGCTGGAAGAAACCGGCCGCCGCCGCGAAAAACAGCTGCTGTATAACGCCGCAAACGGCATCACGCCGACGACGATCCGCAGCAAGATTTCCGATATTCTTGCGAGCGTCTTTGAAAAAGGCGATCATGTGGATGTGAAGGCTGGCACGGCGACCGACGGTCATATGGTCGGCAAGGATTTAAAATCCTATATGGCAGGACTTGAAAAACGCATGAAGCAGGCCGCAGCCAATCTGGAATTCGAGGAAGCCGCGCGGCTGCGCGATGAATTGCGGCGGTTGGAGGCGGCGGAGCTCACTTATCTTGGCGCTTCCGCAGCGACCGACGCGACCGTTCAGTAATTTACCGCAGCAGTTTCATGG
>JAQSWE010000256.1 GCA_029266795.1 Alphaproteobacteria bacterium
GAGAGCATATAACCCATAGTGAAGCTGAGCAAATGCGGCTCGGCGTCTTTATCCGCAAACGAGAGGCCGATTGCGCCGCGTTTGTAGGCTTCCTGATGCGCGTCTTCGTATTTCGCGTTGAAGATCACGTGGCTTTTTTTCTCGCCCAGCTTGTTGTGGGTTTCCAGCCGTGGCGGCGCGGTGCGGTCGCTATAGGCCGCCTGTTCATCGAGCGGCCCGCCGACGAAAGCACCGAAGTCCTTCAACCGTTCGAAGTTGCGTTCCAGCATGTCCGGCGCAATGCGTTCCAGCACGCGCTGAGCGTTCAGGTCATTCGCAAAAAAATTTTCGCCGCGTGTTTCTTTTGGATAAGTCGCGGGCGTTGCATTTTTACGCAGTGAAAACGCTGTCATGGCCGTACATGCTCCATAATGAATTTTACGAATCATGCGCTGGCGCATATCAAAACTCAACCCCCTATTGACGGTATATCTGAACGATGCAAGGATACTAAACAGGGGATGATGCTTAACGGGGTGTGCTACATGGGGAGTTCTACACAATGACTGCCACGCACAAAGCTGATTTACAGAAAAAATTCCGCTATCACCACGGCAACCTGCGCGAAGCCGCAATTGCCGCCGCACTTGAAATTCTGGCACGCGATGGCGTTGCGGGGCTTTCGCTCCGCGCGCTTGCGAAAGCAACCGGTGTCACGCCGACCGCTTTCTACGAAAGCCATTTCGGCGACAAGGACGAATTACTGGCCGCAGTTGCAGAAACCGGTTTCCAGCGCCTGGCCCTGCAAATGGCCGAAGATGCAACCGGCGCGCCCAGCACGCAGGAACGTATCGAACGACTGGCGGTCAGCTATATCCGCTTCGCAACCCAGAACAAGCCGCTGTTCCAGCTGATGTTCGGCCGCGAATTGTCGGACATGAAAATCCGCACGCTCCTCAAAGAAACCGGCGCGGATCGGGCGGATATCGTTGTAGCGGTTGAAGAACGTATCCGTGAAGGTGGAGAACAGCTTGATAAACGCAAGCTCGATCTCCGGATCGGCGTAATAGATAGCAGGATCGAGAAACGCCGCGATGCGCCCGCGGCAGGCAAGGATATTGCCGCCCCAGACATCGCCATGGATAAGTGACGGCTTCGCATAGCCCTTCAGCATGTCCGGCACGCGTGCCGCCAGCTTTTCTATCGCCTTCATCGTCTTGGAATCGATCTTGGCTTCCTTCAGCGCCTCGCGCGCCATATACAGCAGGCGTTGTTCGACAAAGAAGCTCGGCCAGTCTTTCGTCTGCGTATTCGGCTGGCGCAGTGAACCAATCAGCGTGTCGCGCTCCAGCCCATAAGTATCAGCCGTAATGCCGTGCAGGTCGGCCAGAATATCGGCGGCGATGCGCTGACCGGTGTCATCGAGCCCGTATTGCGTTTCGATAAACTCCATCACGATAATATGTTCGTTGCTGTAGAACACTGAGGGCACGATCAGGCGCGACCGTGTTTTGAGGTAATGGAGCATAAAGGCTTCGGTATCGAGGCCACGCTCCGCCACCTTCGCCACCATCACGCGCTTGTTATCCAGCACGATGCGGTAAATCTGCGCGTTGTTTGCAGCCGATAGCGGCGCGATCGTTGTGATGCGGCCTTTCAGTTCTTTTTCGACCTCCAGCTTCAGCGCGGGGGTGATCATAGTTTGTGATCCTTCCTGATTTGTTCCAGCAGGCTTTCGCAGCGGTCGCGCACCAGCTTGTAGACATGCTCGAAATCTGCCTCGCCGCCATACCAGGGATCCGGCACTTCGCCGGATTCGAGGAACATGGCGATTTTAGCCCGCGCATTTCTCGGCGCACGGGTGTTGATGATGGAGAAATGGCCGTTATCCATGGCAAAAATGTAATCGAATGCAGCGTAATCCTTCGCCGACAGATGACGTGCCTTCTGGCCTGCCAGCGACACGCCGTATTTAGACGCCATGCGGATGGCACGCGCATCGGGCGGGTCGCCGACGTGATAGCTTTCCGTGCCGGCGGAGGCGATGGTGAATTCATCCTCCAGCCCCGCATCCTCGACAAGCTGGCGGAACACGCCCTCGGCGGTGGGGGAGCGGCAGATATTGCCGGTGCAGACGAATAAAACGCTGATCACGCTCTTGCCTTTGGCTGCCGCATCTGTGATTCTTGGCGCGGTAACATAACTCCGCGACAGAGATTCATTTTGGCATTGAAACCCGCCCGTTTGCAATGGTCCGACGACGGCCAGCTGCGCAGCCTCGATTACGGCGATGTGTATTTCCAGCTGAAAAAAGGGCTGGATGAATCACGCTATGTCTATCTTGACGGCAATAAGCTAGCGGAGCGGTTCGAGAAGTGCCAGACGGCGTTCCATATCGCCGAAACCGGCTTTGGCAGCGGCCTCAATTTCCTTTTGACGGCGCAATTGTTTGCGAAGGCAGCACCCTCACATGCGCGGCTGGTTTATGCCAGCATTGAAAAGCATCCCGTCACCCGCGCCGACCTTGAAACCATTTACGCGCATTTCGGCGAGTTGTCGCCATGGTCGCAGCCGCTGCTGCAACAATATCCGCCGCTGATCGAAGGGTTTCATACGCTGCATTTCATGAATGGTCGCATCCGGCTCATATTGCTGCTCGGCGATATCGCGGATGTACTGCCCCAATTGCAGGGGAAATTCGACGCCTGGCACCTTGATGGTTTCGCGCCGAAATATAACCCGGATATGTGGACGGAGAATGTCTACGCGCAAGTCGCAGCGCGCACGAAAGCGGGCGGCACGGTTGCGTCTTTTTCATCGGCGGGGCATGTGCGGCGCGGGCTGGCGGCAGCGGGGTTTGCCGTTAAGAAAGTAAAAGGTTTCGGGTTTAAATGGAGCAGCACCACGGCGATGATGCCGGGGGAAGCCATGCCTGCGCCGACCTTAAAAAAGGTAGCTGTGTTGGGCGCAGGTATTGCAGGCAGCAGTGCGGCCTATGCGCTGGCCATGCGCGGCCATGCCGTAACGCTGATTGACCGGCATAACGGCACGGCGGAGGAAACATCCGGCAATCCGGTCGGCATCGTCTATCCGAAACTAACGGCGGACGCATCGCCGATGGGTGTTTACCATGGCCATGCTTTCAGCTTTGCGCGTGGCCTGCTGAGTGATTTAAAACTGCCGTCATGGCGGGCCTGTGGTGTGACGCATCTGGATATGGATGCTGGCGAAGTACAAAAGACTACACAAATATTGTTAAACAACGAATTTCCTGTGGATTACGCACAAATTTGCGAAGGCGGCTATCGCCAGCCTATGGCCGGTTTCTTGTCGCCGCCGGAATTCTGCGCGCGCCTTGCCTCCCATCCGAATATCACTAAGCAGTTTGCCGCGCCCGTGGAAAATATTGAACAGATGGCGGATGGGTGGGTAATTCAGGGGACGACATATGACGCAGTCGTGATTGCCCTGGGCAATAGCAGCAAGGATTTTTCGCAAACGAAATGGCTGCCCCTGCAATCGCTGCGCGGACAGATCACGATGCTGACGCCTACGGCAACCTCCGCAACACTGGATCACGTGATTTGCCACGAGGGGTATATCACGCCGCTGCAGGACGGATTTCATTGCATCGGCGCGACGTTCCAGAAGGAAGAGGCTGGCATGCCCGATACGCGGGCAGCCGACGATCTTGAAAATCTCGCGAACCTGAACGAGCATCTGCCGCAGTTCGGCTTCGATGCCACGCACTTTGCGGGCAGCCGCAGCGGGTACCGCGCGACGACGCCGGATAAGCTGCCTATGGCGGGAACGTGCGCTGATTATGCACGGTATATCGCGGCGAACCCACAGGTACGCGGCGGCGCGGCGGTAGCTGAAACGCCGCGTTTGCAGGGCTTGTATGTTTCGACGGGCTTTGGCGCGCATGGGATGACGGGCGCGCCGCTGGCGGGGGAGATCATCGCAGCAGAGATTTCGGGCGATCCGCTGCCAGTCCCCATCGATCTTGCAGAAAGATTGATGCCGGAGCGATTTATTGCGCGCGCATTGAAGCGGCGAGAAATCTAAACTTCTGTCACGCGCATTTCGATTGGCAGTGTTTTGTCGCTGACAGGCTCGAAGGTGTTCGCATAGGCTGGCATGAAACGGAAATCCCACCATTCCTGCGGCAGCGGCAGGATTTCGCGGCCCGCGTCATTCGCCGCCTCGACCATCGAATCTTCCAGCAGTTTGCGGTGTGCCAGCACGGCGGGCGACAGCTTCGTGTAACTGCGCGCGGCAGGGTTATTGGCGGGGTCGGTCGTCAGGTGATCGAAAGACGTGCCCATATCGACCTGTTCGCCATTTTCGGTGAGCAGGATAATGTCGATCGCCATACCGCGCGGGTGCCCGCCCTTGCCGGGGGGTGAGAGCAGACGGTTCGGTTCCTGCAGCCAATGCGGATTGGCCTTCACGATGTCGGTTTGCGCCATCAATGCTTGCGCCTCGACGGTGCGCAGGCAATCCTTTAA
>JAQSWE010000257.1 GCA_029266795.1 Alphaproteobacteria bacterium
CGCCTGCGTCATTATCGCGCAAGGGGCAGCGCAGTTCAATCGGCGATTACGGGTTCAGAGCGGGCCTTGCCGGTTTCGTACCATCATCATTTGCAGGAGCAATTTTTTCCTGCAGAGCGTCCATCTGGAGTTTAAGGTTATCAAGCCCTTGCCGCGCATCCGGTGGCAGTTTCTGGGCGGAGCTTTCGAAATCAGTGATGGCACTGCGCATGGCCGACAGCGTCGGCGCGTAATCGGGTACGGGTTGTTGCGTGCTTTTGAGCTGGTCGATCTTCTCGTCGATCTTCGACAGCTCCGCGCTGATCTTGCTGATATGCTGCGCGTTGCGAAGATCCGAATAAAGGATGCCGACGACGGTCGCCGTGCCCATGCCGCCCAAGAACATCACATCCGCCGCCATGCCTGCAATCGCAAGGCCACCGCCTGCAATGATGAGGATGGTGTTGCGCGTGTGGTTGCCGGATTTCTTGTCGATCAGGCCCGTCAGTTTTTCCTTGAGCGCTTCGAGGCTGCTCGTGCTGTCTTCCTCTGCCGCGGGCGCGGGCGTTTCATCCTTCGGCTTGAAGACCTTCGCCTTCAGGCGCGCCATCAGGTTGGGCGTATAATCGACAGGTTCGGGCCCGGGAGGCATCTCTTCGGGTTTCGCCTTGCGCTTCAGGAAATCGGGTAGGAATTTCAAATAAACCTCGTTTACGATTGGGGTTAAATAGTACCCCATTGTAGCGGGGCGCTGCGGGATATGTCAATTTTTCGGGAATTAACGTTATTTTTCAGGGCTTGAGCTTGAACCTCTTCGCATCGCTGCGCATGCGGCTGATGGTGTCGGCGGCGGCATCTTTCAGCTTATCCTTATTGGCATCTGCGATATCGGCATGGCGCTTCGCATCGGTCTTGTTTTTCTCGAAGTCCTGCAGGAAGCTAATGACGGTCGCATAGAAATTCGCGGAAGCTTCGCGGTTGATCGCAGCATCCAGCGGCGTATAGCCCTTTTCGTTTTTAACAAGGCTGTTCGCACCAAGGTTCAGCAGCCGCTGCATCGTTTCGGTCTTGCCGTTGCCGAGCGCCGCGGTCATCGCCACATGGAGCGGCGTATTGCCCTGCCCGTTGCGGGCATTTATATCCGCGTTATTTGCAATCAGCGCCTCCATGACATCCCAGCGCGCGTGTCGTGCTGCTTCGTGCAACGCTGTCATGCCTTCGTTGTCAGCTTTGTTGAGGTTGGCGTTCCGCGCCAGCAATTCTTTCAGCATCTCGGCGCGATAGATATTGGACATGTCGAGCGAGGCGACATAATACAGCACCGTCCGACCCGTATCGGCATCCGCCGCATCCGGGCTCGCTCCATGCGCCAGCCATTTTTTAAAATCAGCGAGGTTACGCCCCTTGACGGCGACCAGCAATTCCTTGTCGTGCGGGTTCGTCATGCAACGGGCGCTACCGGCGGTTTCTGCTTCAGCCGCTGCGCCAGTTTTTCCTGCACATCGGGCGGCAGGGCTTCCTGCAATGCGGCCAGACGCTCGACGATTTCATCGGCGCTCACCCGTTTGCTGTCCCAGCCGTCGCGGAGCGAGATTTTGTTGATGGCAGCGGGTTCGGCAACGGGTTCATTATCGTTTGCTTCGGGTTTTTTCGGCTCGAATTCCGGCAGGTCGTCTACCAGCAGGCGGAAATCCGGCTCAGTGAAGGCATAGGCTGTCTCGCTCGCCTTGTAACGCCCGCCTTCCAGCACCTGAACCCGCGCGCGCTCGTTCTTGACGGTTTCGAGAATGCTGCAAATGGCGTCCGCCGCCGTGTTCGATGACGCGCCCAAATGATCCTGGATATTCATGATGCGCAACTGCGCGATGTGCAGGCGGTAAAGGTCTGCACGCGTGCCTTTTACCTTTTGTCCGGCAAAGTTAATCTCGCTGAGCTCGTCGTTGCGCGATTTCTTTGCGCGCCAATATTCAGCGGTATAGACGGCTACGCCCACGACGCCGAAGCCGATTGCGGCCCATTTCAGCGCGGAAACGGTGAGCGCCGCGACCGCGAACGCCCACATGAATTTCTCACCCAGCATCTTGCCGGTGTCGATCATGGTGGTGCCGACGGCGACTTCGGACGTGGCGGGCAGCTGCAATTGCGGCTTGATGCCGGTGATGAGGCGGCTCCAGGTCATCGGCGGCATACGGTAATTTCCCTCGGTAATCACCTGGTTGAAATTATCGATAGATTTGCGCATCCATTGGAGCATGGTTTCTCGCCTTTCATTTTCCTGAATCTGCGGAAGTCTGGACGATAGTCCATCCGCCGCCGTTTGTCAAAACGCAGGAAAGGGGCAATTAGTTCATTGAAAAGAATGAATTATTTTGCCTGCCGGAAGCCTTGCGCAACCCATGTCAGGCCAAAACCTAGACCCCACATGACAGCCAGCGGGGCGAACATGCCGATCAGCAAGCGGTCCGGTTGTAGGCGGAATTCGCGCGCCTGTACTTCATCAATTGCGGTCACGATAGTTTTGACGATCGCCCGCTTCAGCCGCTCTTCCGATGTTTCATCGGCGCGCGGTTTCGTCGTCTGCACGGATGACTGCGGCGCGACCCATGCCCAGAATTTATAATGGCAGTAACCCGCATTCGGCGTAATAGCGCAGGCATCGTTGCGATGTTTTCTGAAGTTCTTTCACATCCACCTCGGGCGGCGGATATTTCATTTTCAGTGTTTCAAGATGATCCACCACAATCTGCGAGATGACCAGGTCGCGCAGCCATTTTCGGTTGGCGGGTATAACGAACCAAGGTGCGTCAGTCGTCGATGTTTTCTCGATTGCCTCGGAATAGGCCTTCATATAATCGTCCCAGAAGGCGCGTTCTTTGAAATCGCCCTCGTTTAGCTTGTAATGCTTGTCGGGGTCTGCGACGCGGTCCATCAGGCGTCCCCACTGCTCGTCCTTGCTGATATGAAGGAAGAATTTCAGCACTTCGGTGCCGCCGGGAATTTCCTTCGAAGGCGTACCGAGGTCTTTTTCAAACTTCTTGATAATGTCGAAACGCGGGCGCCACGTCGCTTCCGGCACGATATTGTGGACACGCACCACGCCGACGTCTTCATATTGCGAGCGGTTGAAGATAACCACCTCGCCCGGTTTTTTCGGCGCGGCATTTTCGATGCGCCACATGAACCCGTTGGAAATTTCTTCCTTGGTCGGCTGCTTGAAGCTGACGACGCGCACGCCCGCCGGATTCATCGCGCCGCCGATCACGCGCACGGTGCCGTCCTTGCCGCCGGTATCCATCGCCTGCAGCACGATCAGCATGCTGTACTTGTTCTCGAAATGCATCAGCTCCTGCAGCTCGGCGATACGCTCCAGATTGGCGGCGGTCTGCGCCTTGGCATTTTCTTTTTTCCAGCCGAAGGTTTCATCCGGATCGATCTTGGACAGATCGACCTTGGTGCCGGGCGTGATGCGGGTTCTGCTGAAATCCATGACGGGTCCTTGGTTGGGCATTGCTGCAGGCAATCATAACAGGTTGCGGGACAGAAAAAAGAGGCCCCATGACGGGGCCTCTTTCCTGTTTCGTGAACGTTTCGCCTTATTCAGTGGTTCCTTCGGGCGCCGGCGCAGGGGCAGGCGTATCAGGCTTGCCGTCGCCGTCCTTGTCTTCGCCGTCTTTTTTCTCCTCGGCGGGCGCGGGCGCAGTATCCGCCGGCTTCTCCGCATCTGCGGCAGGCGCAGGCGCGGGAACAGCGTTTGCGGCAGGTTCATGGTCATTCGCCCATACGGGGCTGGAAGCGAGGGGCGAGAGGCCGAGCAGCGCGATGGCTGCGATAGTCACGATTCGTGTGTACATGGTGATATGTGGTTCCTTTCGTTTGAATATATTCATTCTAGCGTTGAAAGGTTAAGGCACTTGTAAGGAAACTGTCAGCTTCAAGCTTGAGCCGCATAAAACCATTTAAAATCAATCACTAAAGTAAGATGTAAAATTATGGCGGGAAGAGGATAAAAGCCCGCGACTCCGGAGGATAGAGACTAGTCCTCGTCTTCTTCCGGATCGGCCATGATGTCCTTGCCGCCCTCGTCGCCATAGTTGTGGTCTTCGTCTAGCGGATGCTGCTTGCGGTATTCGCTGGTGGCGGGGGTGACGTTGGTTGTCGTTGAATCTTCTGCCTCTTCTCCCTCTGTCTCATACAGACCGAGCCCAGCATCGAATTGCGCCTGAGCGGGCGTCGCCAGCGAGTGGGCGATTAACAGGGCGGCGGCGATCAGAAAACGGGAATGTTTCATGGCTGAATCCTTTTACATCCGATTATACCACATTCCAACACCTATGCCTGTGGCTGCCACAGCACGGGCAGAATGATTGTCAATGTCGTACCGACGCCTTCTGTAGATGAAACGCGCAAATCCCCGCCCAGTTTCTGGACAGCCACCTTCACCGCGCTCATGCCGATGCCGCGTCCCGCGTTCATATCGACACTGTCGCGCGTTGAAAAATCGGTGTCGAAAATATGCTGCATCAGATCGGCTTCCGTGCGGCCATCGATCTTTTCGCGCTTTTCACGCAGGCGTTTGGTGACCTTGTCGAAGGAGATGCCCTGCCCGTCGTCACTAATGACCAGTTGGAACTGCGTACGGCTGCTGTCGGTGTAAGACGTCCGGATGCGCACTTGCAGCTCCGGCGGCTTGCCCAATATCTCGCGCAGCGGCGCGGGTTCGTAAGCATGATCCATGATGTTGCGGGCAACATGCGTCAAGCTGTCAAAAAAACTGCGATAGAAATCCGGGAACAGTCGTACTTCGTCCCCTTTTTCGTGCTGGATACGGATGGAGCGGTTGACGGCCTCTGCGAAGTAGGACAGCTGCGTCTCGAAGAATGACAGCAGGCTCCAGACGCTCTGCGACGCGACGCGCTCGAAAAACAGGCGGCTTGCCGCGTCGGGCGACGCGCCGCCCGATTGCAGCATGGCATGAAGATCAGCGCCGAAACGCGCAAGCTCGGCGGTGCTGACGCTGATGATATCGTGACCCGTTTCGAATTCCATGCCCCAGATCTCACGGCCCAGCCAGTGCGCGTAATCGATGCCAAGGCCAAGGCGCACGTCGAATTCGGCGCGGATGGCGCGCAGGCCCGCCTGCCAGCCGTCCTGCGGCAGCGCGTCCACGCGGTCTTCGATCTCGTGCAGCATTTTTGCTAGGTCGTGCAGGTAAAACACGTTCGCCATGCCCTTGACGGTATGGAGATCGCGGCGCAAAGCCTGAAGATCTCTTGCCTGTGCCATATCCTCGAACACCGCCTGAAATACATGCAAAGCATGAACGAAGCTGGCACGGTTGCCGGCGATGCGCAGGGTACGAAGGACCTGCTGTTCTTTCTGTCTCAGGCGCTCCTGCGCTTCCATTTTAAGCGTGATGTCGGTTGCGACCAGCAGAATTCCCATCAGCGCGCCGGTCGCGCCCTGCATAGGCTTGTAAGACAGTGCGATCTGCAGTCCCTGGCTATGCTTATAAAAGTGCGGCGCCAGCGCGATCAGTTCATCAAAGCTGAGCGCAGTGGAGTCGACGTCGAACATCAGGCCGATCAGCGGCTCGAAATCGGCACGCTGACGTTCATCCAGCCGCAGGATATCCGAGATGTGACGGTCCGCCGGATTACCCTCGAGCAGCGTCAGGCAAGCGCGTGAATAAACGGGGGAACATATGCCGTCAGGACCGAAAAAAAGCAGCCCCTGCCCCAGCCCCTCCATCATCGCGTTCGTTGCGATATTATGGCGCAGCAGCGCGAAATTGCTGTTATTGAGTTCTTCCGACGACATTTCGAGGTTGCGCACGGCGATTTTCAGGCGTTCGTCCAGTTCATTGTAACTGTCATCGACCTGCGCGAGGAAGGCGGGGAAACGGCGAATATTCTCACGAATATTGTCGGGCAGCGCGATATCCTCTGCCTGTTGTAAAAGCCCGGCGATGAAGGCATCGGCGTCTGCAGCGTCGAAATGCTTGCGCAGCAAACGTGCGAGCCGCTTTGAAATCATGCGTACTCGCGGATATGGGTGATGGTCATGGTCTGGTTGTGCAACTCGCAGCTGCCCGCGGCGGACGGGCCGATTTCACCATACGAATAAAAACCGGCATAAGCGGATTGCGGACCGATGGCGCCCGTTACGGCCTCCACCTCTTCCTCCACGTCGCTGCCCATGATGATCTTGCGCCCGACGCAGGACACGAGCAGGGTCGCGGTATCGGCAGGCGCTGGGCCACCGGCATCTGCAG
>JAQSWE010000026.1 GCA_029266795.1 Alphaproteobacteria bacterium
CTCGCTGCTGGAATCTTTCGGGCGTGCGGGCAAACTCAGCCGCATCTTTACCGCCGCCGTCTGGCAGGGCCGCGTCGATGAAATGCTGTCGCTGCGTGCCGCCGTCGAGAAAAACCCGATGTTCAAGCCGCAGGTCGATTTCGACACCGCCTATAACGACGTCATGGCGCAACGCCTGAAAATATTGCGCGCGAAAGCGCCGAAACTGAAACTGTAAGGGGAGATGCAATCATGGCATCCGCAAAACAGATTGATAAAGCCGTCAGCGACCGTGATATCGCGGCGCTGGGCAAATACATCGATGCGGGCGCGGATGTGAAGCGCCGCGACGCAGATGGCAATACGCTGCTGCACCATGCCGCGCGCTTCGGCGAAATTGCGCTCGTTGAAAAACTGACCGCAAAGGGCGCGAAAACTTTCGTGCACAACAATGATGGCGACACGCCCTGGGATGTGGCGGTGATGTGGGGCCATGACGCGGTGGCTACGCGCCTCGATGCGGTATTGCGCGCCGAAATGAAATCGGCGGCCGAAATTGAAAAAATTTCCTACACCTCGCTGCAGCAGATCCGTGATGCGTCGCAGAAAAACGGCGTCAGCGAATTCCACGCGCTGGCCTCGAAAGGCCTCTTCGCTCAAGTCATCGCGCTCGCCGAAAAAGACGGCGGTTTCTGCGCGGCGGATATGCTCGAAAAGGGTCGCGACGGCACGACCGTCATCCTGAAACTGGCGCAGCAGGGCAGTCTCGCGTCTTTGCTGAAACCCGCGCTGTGGAGTGCGCGTCCGAATGATTTTCAGAATGCGTGGCTGAATGTGCCAAAGAATTACCGCGATGGGCATGACTTTGATGGCTTCGTGAGCGGTTTGCGTCAGGCAAAACTGCAATCTTATGCGAAACCGAAACTGCCGGGTCTCGGCAAGCCGCCGAAGCTGTAAAACGCAACTTTCTACCCCGTTCAAGATATTGCCAAGGGTGTCGCTGCTTCCTACGATAGATGCTTATCGGAGTAAGCAGCACATGACACTCACGAAATCGCAGAAGACCCTTTTCAATGCCGTCCGCACCGGCAGCCTCGCGCAGGTGAAGGCGCAGCTCAAAAAAACAGGCAACATCGATTTCGAGGGCGACTACGGCCGTACCCCGCTGGAGGAAGCGATTTTTCACGGCAAGGTGTCGATCGTGAAGGCGCTGGTCGAAGGCGGCGCCGATGTGAACCGCGTGAACGACAACGGCCAGACGCCGCTCGACTACGCGAAGTTCCACAAGGAAACAAAAATCGCGACCTATCTGAAATCAGAAGGCGCGGAAAAAGCGGACGATCTTGCATCGCGCAACCGCTACAGCCGCTTTTCCGGCTATGACGATGACGACCATTACTTCCAGAATTCCTTCGACCGCGATGACGACGACGATTTCAAATCCAACGCCCGCGCGCCGAAACGCAGCGCCGCCAAAAAAACGGCGGCGAAAGGCACAACCGCCAAAAAATTCACGACAGCAGCAGAGGGCGGCGTCGAGCTGCCGACCGAGCCCGTGAAACCGAAATTCACCGAAGAATCGCTGAAAGATATCTTCAACGCGAAAAACTGGGTCGGCAAGACGGACGACATGGAAAAGCTCTGGACCGATGTGCCGGACAAGCTGCAGAAGAAATTCGATTTCGACGCGGCCTTTGCGGAAGCAAAACGCGAAACGCTGAAACAGCACGCGCCCCATGCCCCGACGCTGAAAAAAGCACCGCCGCAAAACCCGCCGCCGCAGACACCGCCGCAGGTTTAACCCGCCGTTATTTTCCGCAGCGATGCCCTGTCTTGAGACTCCAGGCAATCCAGCCAAATACCGGCGCGATGCCCAGAATCATAAACCGCGCATTGTCGGCTTCTTGCAGGGTCCATTCGAATGTCTGCGCGCCCAAGGCATGGAAGGCGCCCGCCCATGACAGCGCGCCCGCAAACTCAAGGCTGTTGGTATAAAGCAGCAGGATTACCCAGTAAATATATGCCGCAGTCATCACCTTGCAGGCGGGCGCAAGATGCGGCTTGAACTGCCTGCGGCGGTAAATCAGCAGATATCCGCTGAGGAGAATGACGGCAACGGCCATCCCGTCCAACAGCCGGACGATTTTTTGCTTGTCGGCTGCGTGTTGCGCCGGATCACTGCTGTCAGGAGAAAAAGGCGCCTCGGTTAAGGCCGCTGCGGGGGAAGTCGTTGCTGCTGCCGATGCATGATGCGCAGGATACAGCCCCGCTGTCAGGAAAAAGGCGAGGATCAGCAGCAGGCGTATAGCGCGGAGGAACATTCGAATACCGGCGGGTTGACGCAAAAATTACGGCAGCGGCGGTGCCGGCGGCAGCGATCCGCCCGGCTGGCCCATGCGGAAACGCTCCGGCAATTCGAACATGCCGGGTTTTGCCTTGCGGGCGATCAGCTGCGCGATCACGTTGTCGTAGTCATCGACGCGCGCGGCGGCCTTGTTGACCGTGCTGCGGAAGGCGAAGCGCGACTGTTCCTTGCGGTTCAGCTCGTCCTCGAAAAACGAATGGCTCAGCAGGGCGTAATCCATCGGCGTATGGCCGGCATCATCCTTGGCATGGGGGTTCGCGCCTTTTTTCAGCAGGTATTGCACGATGTCGGTCGAGCCCAGCAGGCAGGCGGCATGCAGCGGCGTTGCGCCCACGCCATAAGGGATGTTGACCATCATGCTCGACAGCATGCCGCGCGATGTCGTGCGGGCATCAAGATCCGCCCCCTCGTCGATCATATTGGCGACCTCATGCAGCTTGCCGCTTTCGATCGCTTGGAAAAACAGGTTGGTGCCGTGGCGGTTGATCGTGTTGATCGCGGCGCGGCGCTGTTCGGCCTTTTGCGCGGGCGATTTTTTGTTAAACGACTGCTTTGCGGACATTCTTGCGAAATCTCCCGAAAATTCGTGCTGAAAAGCTGTTATGCGACCCTTATCGCCTGCCTGCGCCCAACATGCAATATGCCACGGAAAGCCATATACCAGATTCATTTGTATTATGGCAATTAAAAGGGGGTGTTTTGCTTGACCCGCAGGGGCTGTTTTCGCCATGATGACGCGGAAATAGGACTTATAAATTAAGGACAAAGCCATGTCAGACGTCATGCAGGAAGTGAACGACGAACTCCGCCAGCAAAGGCTGGAGGCGTTCTGGATCGAGAACCGCAACTGGATCATCGGCGGCATCATTCTGGCCATCCTGACGACGGCGGGTCTGACCTGGTGGCGCGGCTACACCTACAAGCAGGACATGGCGCGCACGACCCAACTGATCGCCGCCGTAAAATCCGACGACGCCAAGACGCTGACCGATTTCGCTGCGGCCTCGGGCAAGAACCACGCCGCGCTCGCCAAATTTTCGGCCGCCGGCCTGCATGTGAAAAACGGCAACCCGGCGCGCGCGATCGAGCTGTACGGTGAAATCGCGGGCAGCATGTCGGTCGACCGCGAACTGCGCGACCTCGCCAAAATCCTCAGCCTCAATATCCGCCTCGGCACGGAAGACCCGAAAAAACTGCACAAGGAACTGGCCGCTATGTCGGGCAATAAAGAGCCTTACCGCTTCACCGCGCTGGAGATGGACGCGCTTGTCTATGCCGGTGAAGGCAATATGAAGGAAGCCGCCGCGAAGCTGGAGGCGATTTCGTCCAGCCCCGACGCGCCCGAAGATTCCCGTATGCGCGCGACGACCCTGCATGAATTCTACGCGGCCTCCGCCAATGAAAACGTGCCGTTCAAGAAAGACGTGGCAGCAGATAAAAAACCCGTAGACGCGAAACCTGCCGACAAGGCGGCGAAACCCTGATGAAACCCGCCCTTCGCATCGCATCCACGCTCGCGCTCGTCCTCGCCTTGTCGTCCTGCGCCAAGGTCAAGTCGATGTTCAGCGATGAAGACATGACGCCGCCGCTGAAGGGCGAACGCATTTCCGTCCTGCAATTGCAGAACGACCTCGTCCCCAGCCCCGAACTTGCCGAACAAACGGTGGAGCTGCCCGATCCTTGGGTCAATCAGTTCTGGCCGCAGCGCGGCGGCTATCCCAACCATGCGCTGGGTCATCTGGAGCTTGGGCAAAAACTTGAACGCGCCTGGAAATCTTCCATCGGCGATGGCGGCGACAAGCGCAACCCGATCACCGCAACGCCCGTCGTTGCCGAAAACACGGTCTACGCTCTTGATACCGAAGGCGACCTGTCGGCCTTCAACCTGCAGGACGGCAAGCGCAAATGGCGCAAATCGGTCGTGCCGAAGAAGAAGGAAGATATGGGCGCGCTCGGCGGCGGCATCGCCTATGCGGCGGGCAGGCTCTACGTCACCAACGGCTATAAATATCTGCAGGCGCTGAACCCCGCCACGGGCGCGCAACTCTGGCGCGCCGATCTGCCGGCGCCCGCGCGCTCCGCCCCCACGGTCATGGACGACCGCGTCTATGCCGTGACGCTCGACAACCGCCTGTCGGTCTTCAACGCAAAAGACGGCACGCCGCTCTGGGATTACGCGGGGGTCAGCGAAACGACCAACCTGCTGGGCTCCGCCTCGCCCGCCGCCGATGCGACGCTCGTCGTGCTGCCGCTCTCCAGCGGTGAAATCTTCGGCCTGCGCCCCGAAAACGGTCAGGTGGCGTGGGAAGACAACCTTTCCGCCGTGCGCCGCAGCGGCTCGCTCAATTCCATCTCCGACATCAAGGGCCTGCCCGTCATCGACCAGAACGTGGTCTATGCGGTCAGCTTCTCCGGCCGCATGGTCGCGCTTGACCAGGTCACCGGCAGCCGCATCTGGCAGCGCGAAATCGGCTCGTCCGAAACGCCGTGGGCGGCGGGCGACACCATTTACGTGATCTCAAGCGAACAGCAGCTGCTCGCGCTCACCCGCGGCAATGGCGGGCTGCGCTGGATCACGCCGCTGCCGCGCTATGAAGACGGCGACCGCGAGCAACCCGTCGTCTGGACCGGCCCCGTGCTGGCCGGCGGCCGCCTGATCGCCGTATCGTCTGACGGCAACATGATCGAGGTCGATCCGCAGGACGGCAAGATCCTGCGCAAACAAGAATTGGGCGGCAACGCCACCCTGCCGCCGCTGGTGGCGAACCAAACCCTGATCGTCCTGACCACGGACGGCGTGTTGCGGGCTTATCGGTAACAAATAAAAATGACTTTCACTGTCGCGATCATCGGTCGCCCCAATGTGGGCAAGTCCACCCTGTTCAACCGCCTTGTCGGCAAGCGCCTTGCGCTGGTGCATGACACGCCGGGCCTGACGCGCGACTGGCGCATGGCCGATGCCGAATTGCGCGGGCTGAAGTTCAAGGTGATCGACACGGCAGGCTTGGAAGAAACCTTCGACGATTCCATTCAGGGCCGTATGCGCACGCAGACCGAACGCGCGCTGGAAAAGGCCGATTTCGCCTTCCTCGTGGTCGATGCCCGCACAGGGCTCACGCCGATGGACAAGCATTTCGCGCTCTGGCTGCGCAAGCAGAAGATCAAATCCGCGCTGCTCGTCAACAAATGCGAAGCCAAATCCGCAATCGACAGCATGTACGAAGCCTATGAGCTGGGCTTCGGCGACCCCATTCCCATCTCCGCCGAACACGGGCAGGGCATGGAAGACATTTACGAACTGCTGCGCCCGCTGGTCGATGCTGCGACGCCGCCCGAAGAAGAGCTGACCGAGGAAGAAGACCTCGAGCGTTACTTCCAGAAATACAACGAAGGCGATGAAACAGGCTTCGGCGACGAAGAAGAAGTCGAAGACCTCGACAACCCGATCAAGGTCGCGATCGTCGGCCGCCCCAACGTGGGCAAATCGACCTTCATGAATGCGATCTTGGGCGAAGAACGCTCGATGGTCGGGCCCGAAGCCGGCATCACGCGCGACGCCGTGCATGTGGACTGGGAATTCAACGGGCGCAAGATGCGCCTTGTCGACACCGCAGGCATGCGCCGCCGCGCGCGCGTCCACAATATTATCGAGCATATGTCCGTGCAGGACACGCTCCGCGCCATCCGTCTGGCGCAGGTCGTCATCCTGATGGTCGAGGCCGATACCGAATTCGAAAAGCAGGATTTAACCATCGCCCATCACGTGATCGATGAAGGCCGCGCTCTTGTCGTCGTTGCCAACAAATGGGACATGATCGAAAACCGCGCCGAGAAACTCGACGAATTGCAGCACCAGCTGAAAAAACAAATGGCGCAGCTGCGCGATGTGCCGCTGCTCACCATCTCTGCCCTCAACGGCGGCAAGCGCCTCGACCATGTGCTGCAATCGGTGCTGGACGTCTATGCGCTATGGAACAAGCGCGTGCCGACCGGCAAGCTGAACCGCTGGCTGCGCATGATGGAATCGCAAAACCCCGCACCGCTGATTCAGGGACGCCAGAACCGTTTGCGCTACATGACGCAGATAAAGGCCCGCCCGCCGACCTTTGCATTGTGGATGTCGAACACCGAAGGCTATCCCGAAGCGCATGAACGCTTCATCGTCAACAGCCTGCGCCGCGATTTCGATTTGCCGTCGGTGCCGGTGCGCATTGTGCTGAAAGCGTCGAAAAACCCGTATAAAGATTAAGCCGTCGTCGCCGCGGGGATAACATCATCGATGCGGTGATGTTCGATGCCTGCCGGTTCCTGATGGATCAGGACTTCGGATGTCGGGAAGGCGTCGTAGATTTTCTTTTCCAGTTCTTCGGTGATGTCATGGGCGCGCTCGACGCTCAGCTTGCCGTCCACTTCGATATGAAACTCGATGAAGATACGCTCGCCGGTTGACCGCGTGCGCAGGTCATGCGCGGATTCAACCATGGGATGCGCGCTCGCCAGTGCCAGAATTTTCTCGCGGTCGGAATCGGGGAGTTCCTTGTCCATCAGGATGTCGAAGCTGTCGCGCGCGATGCTATAGGCGCCGACCAGCAGCGACACCGAAATGACGCTCGCGATGATCGGGTCGAAATAGGGCCAGCTGCTGTAGTAGCTGGCTGCCAGCGCCGCGAAAACGCCGAGGTTCATCAGCAAATCGCCGCGGTAATGAAGGTTGTCCGCCGACACCGCGACCGATTTCGTGCGGCGCATCACATAGGCCTGGAAGACAAGCAGCAGCGCGGTCATGACGATCGAGAAAATCATCACATTGATGCCGACCGCAGGGTCCTGCACCGCCATCGGCGTGATGAAGCGGCGCACGCTCTCCAAAATCAGGAATACGGCGGAGCCAAAGACGAACACGGCCTGCGCCAGCGCCGCCAGCGACTCCGCCTTGCCGTGGCCGAAACGATGCTCGGCATCGGCGGGCGTCGCGGCATGGATGATCGACATCATGGTGACGATGGACGCCATCGCGTCAAAGGAAGAATCCATCAACGACGACAGCAGCGAGACGGAGTTGGTTGTGAAAAATGCGAATAGCTTCGTGATCACCAGCAGCCCCGCCACGCTGATGCTGGCGACCACCGCCCAGCGCTTGAGGTTCTGGATCTTCTGACCCTCGACGCCCTGCAGATGGGGGTTGGCAATGCTCATGATCTAGGCGGCTGCCACGATTTTGCCGGTCGCCGCATAGCTGGGCGCGGCCAGTTCGATGAAGCGTTCGACAAGGCTGGCCGGCGCGGGCAGCTTGCTCGCATCCTCGCCCGGGAAAGCCTCGCGGCGCATTTCCGTCGCAACCACGCCGGGGTCGAGGATATTGACTTTCAGCGGGCTATAGGCAGTTTCGGCGGCATAGGTGGCCACCATGTTTTCCAGCGCCGCTTTAGATGCCGCATAGCCGCTCCAGAAGGGGCTGTGCATATGTGCAGCACCGGAGGTCACAAAAATCGCGCGGCCCGCATCGGATCCGCGCAGATAAGGGTCAAGCGCGCGTATCAGGTGGTAATTGGCGAAGAAGTTGACCTTGAAGGTTTCCTCGAACACTTTGTGATCGGACATTGCAACGGGGCTGAGATTGCCCAGCATGCCCGCATTGCCGACAAGGATGTCGAGGCGGCGGAAACGCTCCGCGATCACGGGCGCGATGCCGCCGATTTTTTTCGTCTCCGCGAGGTCGAAGGGCAGCAGCGTCGCCTTGCCGCCCGCGTTCTGGATGTCATCGTCCAAGGCTTCCAACGCGCCTTGGGTGCGCGCCAGCATGATTACATGCGCGCCTTCCATCGCATAGGCCTTGGCAACCGCCGCGCCGATGCCGCGCGATGCGCCGGTGACCAGCGCCACGCGCCCTGCGAGTCGTTGCTGCGTGACGGGTTTAATCATTGCCTTGTGCGCCCTTGCTGATAATTTTTTCGAGTTTCTTGCGTTCGTCTTTCGGGTAACCCTGCTGCTTCGCTTCTTCCGGCGTGACAGGCACGCCGTTGATGACGCGGCTGGCGACCAGCATCACGCGGTCGCGCGTTTCATAGAGCTTCGTGACGCCCGGATTATCCCGCACCGCTTCCGGCAGCGCATTACGGTCGAACATGACGGGAAACGCCGCCGCCGCGCAGAGGCCCGTCATCAGAATGACGAACAGCCGGATGCGCCATGGCGAATGTCCCTTGGCATGTTTTTTTGCCGCCCGCGCCATCAGGGGCCCGCCCGGCGTTCGTCGTCCAGCAGCTCTTCCTGCATCTCGCGCTCTTCTTCTTCGGTCACGGGCTTAGCTTCGGCCTTCGCCTTGGATGACGGCTTCAGGTTAATCTTGCTGATGATTTCCTTGCCGTTGTCGGCGACCAGCTTGCGCAGGTCAACCTTGCTGTCCACATAGGCGACGCTGTCCTGCAAAATCGGCACGCTCACCGAATTCTTCGCCCAGTCGGGGAAATTCTCGGCCTTCACCAGAAACGAAATGGGGAGGAAGCACAGGAACACCACGAGGAAGCCGCGCGCAAGGCCGAAGCCCGCGCCCAGCACCTTGTCCATCACGCCAAGGCCTGCTTCGTTCACCGCGCGGCTCACGAAGAACCCGACCAGCGACATGATGAGGTAGATGACGAGGAAAACGGAAAGGTAGGACAGGATGACGGCGGTTTTTTCGGGCGACAGGATGCCCATGATGAGGTGTTCTTTTGCAATCGCCGCCTGCGCCACGTCATTCGCGCCCTTGCTGATGGCGGCTGCAGCCTCTTCGCCGCGTTCGTCCACCTTCAGCCATTTGTTGAAGCTAGGGATCATGATCTCGCCCGCGAAATAGGTCACGCTGGTCGCGATCACAAGCGCCACGATGGTAAAGGCCTCGCGGATGATGCCGCGGAAATAGGCGACCAGCATGGACAGCACAAGGATGATCGCGATGATGATGTCGAGCGCGGCGGGGGTCATTTAATTTTTTCCTTCCGAAAATAACGGTAAAATATCCTGCAATTGCTTCACTTGCGTCAGTTTCAGCCCGTGATCCGCCAGCGGCTTCTTGCCTGACAAATGCGGGATCATGGCATTCCTGAATCCCAGTTTCGATGCTTCCTTGATGCGCTGGTCGCCCTGCGCGACATGGCGCACTTCGCCGGAAAGCCCGATTTCGCCGAACACGACCATATCATGCGGCACCGGAATTCCGGAGAGCGAACTGACAAGCGCTGCCGCCACGGCCAGATCCGCCGCCGGTTCATTGATCTTCAATCCGCCTGCCACGTTCAAATACACATCGTTCGGGCCGATCACGACGCCGCAGCGCGATTCCAGCACCGCCAGCACCATGGAAAGCCGGCTCTGGTCCCAGCCGATCACCGCGCGGCGCGGCGTACCGAGCGGGGAGGGAGCGACGAGCGCCTGCACTTCGACCAATACAGGCCGCGTGCCTTCCATGCCGGCGAAAACCGCGCTGCCGGAAATCTCGCGCTGGCGCTGCGACAGGAATAATTCGGACGGGTTGGGCACTTCGATCAGGCCTTCCTCCGCCATCTCGAACACGCCGATTTCATCGGTCGGGCCGAAGCGGTTCTTCACCGCGCGCAAAATGCGGAAGCTGTGGCCGCGGTCGCCCTCGAAATACAACACGGTATCCACCATGTGTTCCAGCACGCGGGGGCCGGCAATCTGGCCTTCCTTCGTGACGTGGCCGACGAGCAGCAGGCAGGTGCCGCGTTTCTTCGCGGCGCGGATCAGCTCGGCGGCCGATGCGCGTACCTGCGCGACCGTGCCGGGCGCGGAATCCAAATTGTCGAGATACATCGTCTGGATTGAATCGATCACGACCGCGTCGAAATTGCGGCGTTCAATGGTCTCGATGATGTCGCGCACGTTTGTTGCAGCCGCGAGTTCCACTTTTTCTTTCGCGAAACCCAGACGCCCTGCGCGCATCCGCACCTGGTCGAGCGATTCCTCGCCCGAGATATAGGCGCAGGATGCCTTGCGGGAGAGCAGCGCGGTGACTTGTAAAAGCAATGTCGATTTGCCGATGCCGGGGTCGCCGCCGATGAGCAGGGCAGAGCCCGGCACAAGCCCGCCGCCCGTCACGCGGTCGAATTCGGCGATGCCGACGACGCGGCGCGGCTGGACTTCCGATGCGCCCTCCAGCGGATGCAGCTCGATGACGCGGCCTTTGGCGCGGCCCAGACCTTGGGGCGGCCGGTCGTTCTTGGCTTCCTCGACCATCGAATTCCATTCGCCGCAGGCTTCGCACTTGCCGGCCCACTTGTTGTGGGTCGAACCGCAGGACTGGCAGACATATAATGATGCGGGACGGGCCATAACTGCTAATTAACCAGATAGGACAGGCGCTTGCAAACATAACCTGATTCTGAAATATTCCGGTCGACAGCCCCATATTTTTTGGCATATTATATCAATATATCAAGGCGTTAGAATCAAGTAAGCCCGCTTAATTGACATAATTTATAAAGACGGGTATCCTATTACTAACGGGTGTAAAGCGGGATTATTCATGAGTTTCAGGGATTTCACAGTATCTCTCAGCAATAAGTTCAACTGGCTGGCAGAGCCGCCGAAGAACCATTTCACGCTGGGCGAAGCAGTCCATTGGGCGACAGATGGCAACCTGATGCGGGACAAGCCGCATCCCTGGGGCCGCGCCGCGCGCATCGTCGACCGCGCGACCATGGTGGTGGGCCTTGGCGCCGCCGTTGCGATTTGCATGATCGAAAAATCGCCGGCGCCGATGCTCTTGGTGCCGGTCGTCGCGAAGGGTGTCGCCTTTATCAACGCCGCGATTACGCAAGGCGTCATCGGCAAGATCGCAAGAACGGCCGAGCGCATAGAAAGATTCACTGCAGAGCGCGAATATAAGCGTCAGCATAAAAACGACCTACCCCGAGGAATGAGGTAACGATGGCACAATCGCAGACAGCAGAAGCACCAGAAGCGCCGGAGAACGCGCGCTCGCCCCGGTATAACCCGAATGAAATGCCGCTGCCGGCTGAAAGCTTTTTCAAAAAGGCCGAAAACCTTCTCGGCTGGCTCAACGAACCTGCCGAGCATAAATACACGCTGGGCGAACTGTTCCGCAAAGTCACCTTTCAGGAACCCTCACAGGACGGCTTCCATGCATCCCGCATCGGCCGCCTTGCGGAACGCATTCTGACGGTGGGCCTGGTGATCGGCGTCTGCGCATCGCCCGTTTCGGGTATCGGCTTCATCGCCGGCCTGGTTGCCGCCAAGGTTGCAAGCGTGGGTGTTGCCGGCCTCGTTGTCATGCCGGTCTCGAGAGGCCTGGAAGGCGTCGCGCGCAAGCTCGACCGTGTTTTCAACAAACCCGCCGACCCCGACGAATTCGCGAAAAAACGCGGCCTTGTCGGCGGCAGCGAGGTGAAGGAAGCGCCCGTCGGCATGCGCAATGCCAAGGACATGAATTACAATCCCGAGGACAAGATCGGTGCATCGCGCATCGTCGATCCCGATGCCAGTATCAAACAGGATTTCGGCACCGTCGCCGCAGATTCCCGCGCGTTCGATCCCACCCGCGGCGCGAAACCGCTCGAGGCTTACGGCCTCGGCACCGCCGCGCAGCAGAAGAAAGCCGCCGCCGGCCCCGGCCAGAAAAACGGCGGGTAAGCTTTCAAAACAGATCAAAGAAAAAGCCCCGGTTTTCACCGGGGCTTTTTTTATTCGTGTCCTGAAAAAAGCTTAAGCGGCTTTTTTCTTCTGCGCGTCGAGCGCCGCTTTCGCCTGTTCGGCGATGGCGGTGAAGCCCGCTGCGTCGTGGATCGCGATGTCCGACAGGACTTTGCGGTCCAGCGAATTGCCGGCCAGTTTCAGGCCGTTCATCAGCGTGGAATAGGTCAGGCCGTTCAGGCGTGCGCCGGCGTTGATACGCTGGATCCACAAACCGCGGAAGTCGCGCTTCTTGTTGCGACGGTCGCGGTATGCGTAACGCAGTGCCTTTTCGACTTTTTCGATGGCGACGCGGTAGCATTTGCTGCCACGGCCGCGATAGCCTTTTGCCAGTTCGAGAATTTTCTTGTGGCGGTTGATCGAGGCTGTGCCTCCCTTGACGCGTGCCATTATGCGGCTTCCTTCTTGTTAGGGCCGTCGTAGCGGCGTTTCTTGCGCTGCAGCTTGCGCTGATAGGGCATGAAATCGTCGAGAATGATGCGGGCGTCCGATCCGTTCAGGATCAGCGTCGAGCAACCAGCGAGTTTCATACGTTTGGATTTGCCGCTCATGCGGTGGCGTTTATGTGCGGCGCGTGCCTGCACTTTACCCCGGCGGGTGACACTGAAGCGCTTCTTCGCGCCCGAGTGCGTTTTCATCTTTGGCATTTTGTTTTCCTTTCAAGAATAAACCGTCATCGAGGCAGCCAATCCGAGCCAGATCACGGTTGCAGCAAAAGATGCTGCTTTATGGAGAAAATATATAGGGGATGGGGGGCGATAGAGTCAAGGGAAAGCGGGGATTTAGCCTCTATTTCTCCATAATATTGGCATTTTGCTGCTTTTTGACCTTCACTTTCCCAGTTATGACATTGAAATGCTTGAAGTTATATGGGTTTGGCCTAATATTTATAGCAGGTGTTTAAAAAACCGGACTGTATTACGGGACAGCAAAGGGGCATCACATGATTATCCACACGATTCTTCAGAAACTCGGTCTCGGCGATGGCAGGTTCAACAAAGAAGATGCGCAAGCCCGCCGCCGCCATGTTCGGCATCCTGCACTGCAAGCGGAAGTGGTTGTGGCCGACAGGTCATTCCACCTGAAGGACTGGAGCATGGGCGGCTTCTTTTTCGACCCGCCCCCCGGCACCTCGCTGGTGGTCGGCGACAAGGTCCAGTTCCAGCTGCGCTTCCGCCTCCCCAATGAAACGGTCAGCATCCAGCAGACCGGCAAAGTCGTGCGCGCCGTGCGCCGCGGCATCGGGGCGGAATTTGCGCCCCTGTCCGTCGAAACACGCCGCAAGTTCGAGCGCGTGCTGGACGCATTCCACGCGCAGAGCTTTTCGGCGTCACAACGCGCCTGAGGCGCGCAAATGATGCGCTTAATATTGCTAAAGGCTTAAAAAACCGCTACAAAAAGGCACCGGTATCCCCGGTGCTTTTTTAACGCAAGGAGCCGCAAGCATGGGTCCCCTTATCGCCCTGATGTTCTTTATCGGCGCTGCCGTGGCCTGGGCCTTCTTCGCCTGGAAGCCGCAATACGCAAATGAAAAACAGGTCAGCGTTTTTAACTGGTCGGCGATCGGTGCCTGCGCCATGATTTGCGCATCCTGGGTCTTGAATATGAGCGTGGTTCTGGACGCGGAAAGCATCGAAAAATTCCGTTGGCCCTTCGCCATCATCGGCGCGCTGGGTATCGAAGCGCTCTTCCTGATCGTCATGTTCGTCGTGCGCAATTACTGGATATTCAAGCCACCCAGCCGTCCGGGCGGCGGACGGTGGTTCTGATGACAACCTCCGCGCAACGCACCGCACAGCTGCTGATCGACATCAAGGCTGTCCATTTCAATGCCGACAAACCGTTTATCTTCACCTCCGGCTGGGCAAGCCCCGTTTACATCGACTGCCGCAAGGTGATTTCCTTCCTCGAGCCGCGCCGCGAAATTATCCGCATGGCCTGCGAATTGCTGACCGCGAACTGCGACATCAAGAATGTGGACTACATCGCGGGCGGCGAAACCGCCGGC
>JAQSWE010000258.1 GCA_029266795.1 Alphaproteobacteria bacterium
CAAACGCGGATCCCGCAAACGCCAGCAGCTTGGCCTTTTTTACTTCTCCGCTCTCGAATAACTCCGATGCCCGTAGACGGCTGTGCCTGCGAAATTCAATGCCCAGTCTTGCATTGTAATGTTGGGGTTTATCGTCGGCAGTGATCACGTCGCTCATGCAAGCCTCCATAAAAATTTGTGACGTCGTTATGCGCTCCGCCGCCATGCGTATCGCTCGGCCTCCCTCAGACCTTCGGCTGCCCGGCTTTGGCCTCCGGCCAGATCTTTGCTTCCTGCAGCTCCCAGCCGACTAATGTCTCGGCGATGCGAACAAGGCTCCTGCCATCGCCCGCCACGACCTGGAAAGCACCCTTCAGCGCGCTCTCTCCATTCTGCGTTTGGTCAATCCAATGCGTAACGTGGATACCCTGTTGCTGAAGGAGATATTTAGCTGTGGCGCTGAAGGCCAGCCCATCTGCTGATTTATCAGATATAAATTCGTATCGCGGCAGGTTTTTGCCGTCCAGCGGCTTCGCCACACGATAGTCCTTGTACCGGGGCGAGCCCACGAATTTGGCAAGCTCGCTTTCGCCGGGTCCTCTATCAAGATTCTCTCTGCGAAGAAGCGGCCACCATTCATCGAGCTGTTTCTGTATATTCACCACCGCATCTGTGCCGCCATCGGCCACGAATTCGATGAGGATTTGCATATCCTCCGGCGGTTGCGGGCGGAAATCCACCGATGTTTCTACGTCGACAACCCCTGGAAGGGTACGCAATTTCTTAATCGTTTTTTCAAGGTCGGTAAGCGGATTGGCGGTGTAGATGATAAAACGTTCCATTTTTTCTCTCCCGGCAGCAGTTGTGGAATGCTGTTTCAGCAGGGCGGGAGAGCGTCAGGCAGGAAACAAGCGGAAATAGCTCTGACGTATAAAGCGCTGCGTAGAAAGAGGTTAGCAAAGGCCGATAGTTATGTCAACTAAATCGGAGTGAATTTAGCACCGGGGAAACTACGGCATGCCTGTGCCAAAGCGTAAATCTCGCAATAATATTACTGGTCAAGTTACCGTGCTCGAGATTGGTTAATGTCCGGGAGGGGTCATTTTCGCCTTGGCCCTAAGATTATCCTTCTACAGAAGGGGATGATTTTTCAATTCTGTAGCTCAGTCCGTCGCCATATTCGTGGAGGATGCCCACATGGCGTCGTCGCGCTCGGCGGCGGCGGAAGAGGATTGCAGTTCGCGGAAGGCGGCTTCGGCACGTTGCCTTGCGTCGGCGGCTTTCGCGGCGGCGAGTTTGGCGCGGGCGCGTTCCTGCTCGGCTTCCTTCTGCGCCTTTTCGGCCCAGGTTTTCCAGGCGGGGCCGTCTTTCGTGGCGGCCTTGGCTTTCGCAGTCTCGGCAGCTTCGCGGAATTTGCGCTCCGCCTCGACGGCTTTTTCGTCGGCCTGGTCGGCGACGGCGGTAAGGGCTTTCGCTTCGTTCGACGCCTTGTCGGCGCGGGCGCGGGCTTCCAGCTCCTCCGCCGTCGATTTGCGGGGTGCGGGCGCGGCGGCGGTCGGGTCTTTTTCGCGGATCCACGCGTCATGCGCGGCTTTTTTCTGCGCATCCGACAGATGCTCGATCGCCTTTGCGACGGCGGGGTCTGTCGCGGCCTTGGGCGACATCGCGCGGCAGGCGGCCTGCAGCACTTCGGGCGGCGCGTCGCGGGTGATTTTCAATGTGTCGTAGAGGGTGACAAGCTGGCCATCCTTCGACGGCACGGCATATTTGGCGGCCTCGTCGGCGCTTTGCTTTGCGGTTACGGCGGCGGAGGCTGCTTTTTTCTCGGCTTCCTCCGCATCCGCATTTGCCTGGTTAGCCCAGGCATCCCATTTCGTTTTTTCAGACGGCGGGCAATGCGCGGCCTTGGTGGCGGCCTGCGCAGCTTTTTCGCGGGCGGTCTTCGCTTCCCCAGCCGTCGCCACGGCCCAGCCCGCCCATTTCGCGGCGGTTTCGGCATACATCGCGGCTTTTTCCTCGGCCGCTTTTTCCTGCGGGGTTAGCACACGCTTGGGCGGCGGGGGCAGCTGCTTCGTCACCCAGGCGTCATGTTCGGCGCGCTTCTTGTCGTCAGCGAGCACTTTATATGACGCGATCACCATCTGCATCATGCGGACGGCTTCGGGGTTGTTCAGATTTTTGTCCGGATGGTATTTTTGCGCAAGCGCCTTGTACGCGGCCTGAATGACTTCAGGGGGCGCGTCGGGTGTGACCTTCAGCGTATCGTAATGGGTGACGACCGTCATGAACCCTTGCGTGCAAGTTTTGCCTTTTTGGGAAACAGTTTCAGCTTCTGGACCCGACCCAAGGATTTTATGACAGCTTCACGTTGCAGGGCAAAGCCTTTCGTCGGGTGATTTTCGGTATATCGGAGAATAAGCGGCCCGCGCCCGCGCGTGTACTTAGCGCCCTTGCCGTCCGTATGCGCCTTGAGGCGCTTTTCCAGGTTATTGGTAATCCCTGTGTATAAAGTGCGGTCGGCGCATTCCAGTATGTAAACAAACCATGGCATTGGCATCTCTCGCCTTTATTCTTGAACGGATAGGCTCTATGGTATTATGCATCATCAACGGGCAAATGGAAACATGACGCAGGAACAGGACGTACTTTTCGAGCGGCGCGGCAATCTGGGCCTCATCACGCTCAACCGCCCGCAGGCGCTGAACGCGCTCAACCTGCCGATGATCCGCGCCATCGACGCAAAACTCGTCGAATGGGCCAAAGATAAAAACATCGAAGCCGTCGCGATTACTGGTGCTGGCGACCGCGCTTTTTGTTCCGGCGGCGATGTGAAGGCGGTCGCGATCGACGCGAAGGCCGCGCAGGAAGGCAAAAGCGACGGGCAGCTGACGCGCGATTTCTTCCGCGAGGAATATATCCTCAACCACCGCATCCAGACCTTCCCCAAGCCGTACATCTCGCTCATCAATGGCATCGTGATGGGCGGCGGCAAGGGGATTTCGGCGCATGGCTCGCACCGGGTGGTGACGGAAAATACGTTGTTCGCGATGCCGGAAACGAATATCGGTTTCTTCCCCGATGTCGGCGGCGGCTATTTCCTGCCGCGCTGCCCGGGGCAGACAGGCGCGTATCTTGCGCTGACGTCGAAGCGCATCAAGGCGATTGATACGATTTACATTGGTTTTGCCACGCATTACGTCGCCAATGCCGATATGCCGAAACTGCTTGCGTCGCTCGCGGGGCTGAGATGGGACCCGCGCAAGACCGCGCACCAGCATGTGAGCACTGCGATCGAGGAATTTGCCGGCAACGCCCCCGGCGATTCCGAAATCGCGCCGCACCGCGCGATGATCGACCATTGCTTCGGTCATGACCGCGTGGAAGATATCGTGAATGAACTTCAGCGCGTCGCCTCCGACTGGACGCGCGAGACGCTGCAGGCGATGTACGCCATGTCGCCCACCAGCCTCAAGGTCGCGCTGCGCCAGATCCGCCTCGGCGCGAAGATGCCGTTTGCGCAAGTCATGACGATGGAATATCGGCTCAGTCAGGCCGTGGCATCGAACCACGACTTCTACGAAGGCATCCGCGCCGCCCTGATCGACAAGGACCGCAAGCCGAAATGGAAGCCGGAGCGGCTCAGCGATGTGCCTGATGCGGAAGTCGAAAAGTATTTTGACTCCCTCGGCGCGCGTGATCTGACCTTCCAGTAATAGTCATATTACGGCCATTTGTTTCTTTCTTTGCACAAGGCCTTGATATGTCCTAGAATAACTCCAGATGATATCTGAGGAGTGACCGGATTTGAGTTCACCGTATTACGACGCGATTAACCTGATCGA
>JAQSWE010000027.1 GCA_029266795.1 Alphaproteobacteria bacterium
GACGCATAAAAACCTTGTCGCCAATGCTTGCCAGATCGGCCAGTGGTATCACAATGCCGAAGACGGGCAGGACAGCATGATCGCCGTCCTACCGCTGTTCCACGTCTTCGCCATGACCGTTGTCATGAACATGTCGATCAAGAAAGGCATGACGCTGTTCATCATGCCGGCCTTTAGTGTGGGCGAGCTGCTCGAGCTCGTGAAGCGCGAGAAGCCTGCTTACCTTGCCGCAGTGCCTGCGATGTATATCGCGCTTGCCAATTACGACCGCATTTCCGAGCATGATTTTTCAACGCTGAAATTCTGCCTTTCCGGCGGCGCGCCGCTGCCCGCCGAAGTGAAGCGGTTGTTTGAGACGCGCACGAAAGCAAAACTGGTGGCGGAGGGTTACGGCCTTACCGAATTCTCCCCCGTCGCCACCTGCAATCCGCTGACTGAAAAAGCGAAGGCCGGCTCCATCGGCCTGCCGCTGCCCGGCACACTGCTGGAAATCGTCAGCCTTGTCGACGGCACGACTGTTTTGCAGCCGGGCGAAAAGGGTGAAATCTGCGTGCAGGGTCCGCAAATGATGGCGGGCTATTACAAGCGCGATGACGAAACCGCGAATGTGATCCGCAACGGTCGTTTGCATACCGGCGATGTCGGCTATATGGATGACGAGGGTTTCGTCTTCATCGTCGACCGCGTGAAGGACATGGTGCTGGTCGGCGGCTACAACGTCTATCCCCGCCATATCGAGGAAGTGCTCTATACCCATCCCGCCGTCGAGGAATGTATCGTCGCGGGCGTGCCTGATGCGCTGCGCGGCGAAGTCGTGCAGGCTTGGGTGAAATTGCGCGCGGGCGAATCAGCCACCGGCGACGTCCTCAAGGTCTGGCTGGGCGACAAGCTCTCACCCATCGAAATTCCCAAGAAAATCATCGTGCGGGCCGAGCCATTGCCCAAAACGGCGGTCGGAAAGCTCTCCAAACGCGACCTTTTGATCCAGGAAGGCCTCAAAAAGGCTTAATACGGATAATTTGGAACCAGAATCCGGCGGCCGTGGTTGGGTGTTCGAAGAAGAAACGAACAACCGCCAGAGGAGACTTAGTCATGGCCAAGAACCAAAACGTACTCGTCGCTGTCATTCTCGCACTCGTGCTGCTTGTCGGCGCACTCGTCTACCAAAACAACCAGCGCCCCGCGACTGTGGGTGAAAAAGTTGGCGCAGCAATCGAAAAAGCTGGCGATAACATTGAAGATGCAGCGGATGACGTCAAACGCGACCTTCGCTAATCAGGATCCGCGAACCTTATAGAGGAACGCGCAACACAATCGGCCCTTCAGGAAAGCTCACGCTTCGCCTTGAAGGGCCGAGCTGTATTTGGCATGTTTTATTAGATAATTACAAAACTGTTTCCAGAAGATTTTTGATCACCAGTATTATGGCAGTTATTAGGCCCGGGCGGGTTGACCCTCCTATTTCCGTATGCTACCCGTGACCTCCATTTACCTAATCGCACCTATTTTTTCAGGAGACATACGACAATGGCTTACCGCGGCAATGCAGAATACGAACACGGCGCTTATTACAAAGACGAAGTCAAAACCTCGATCAAATTGACGATCGCCTTCGCCAAAGCGGTGGGCAAGCATCAGGAAGACCAGTCCGACAACCTTGTCGTTTCCCCCTATAACGCAACCGCTGCACTCTCGATGGTCGCCAAAGGAGCCGTCGGCGAAACCCGCGACGAACTCGCAAAGGCGCTGTTCGCAACGGATGGCAAAGGCCTCGATGATGCTGTTGCCGCGTATTCGAAACTGAACACCGACATCCTGAAGGCAAACGCAGGCCAAGTTACGCTGACCACTGCAAATGGTGTGTGGACGAATAAAGACCTCGTCACGCTGCGCGACGCTTTCGCCAAAGACCTGAAAGACACCATGGGCGCGGATATCTCGGCGGAAGATTACGCCAACCCCGCCACCGTCGACAAAATCAACAAATGGGCGAGCGACAACACCAACGGCCTGATCACCAAAGTCCTCGAATCCCTCGCGCCCGATGATGCGGCAGTTCTCGCATCCGCCCTGCACTTCAAAGGCGAATGGACGAAGAAATTCGACAAGGCCCTGACCGAAGACAAAACCTTCACGCAGGACGGCGCGGCGCTCGCGACCACCCCCACCATGCATCAGGATTTCGAGGATGAAGGCGGTTTCCGTTACCAGCGCGGCAACGGCTTCGAAGCGATTTCGATGACCTATGGTGAAGAAAAACACACCGATACCGAATGGAAAAACCCGACCATGCGCCTCGTGCTGGTGCGCCCCACGGATGACAACGTGTCCGCACGCGATTTCCTTGCCGCGCAGGAAAACGGCAAGATCCCCGCTTGGCTCGATGTCTACGGTTACAACGATGCGGTCGGATCTGTCGAACTGCCGCGCATGGACATCAAGCAGAAGTTTGATTTGATCCCCGCGCTGCGCGACATGGGCGTGGATAAAGCCTTTGGCGGCGGCTCCTTCGACAACATGGTCGAACAGGGCGGCGATCGTCTGTACGTCTCGAAAGTCAGCCATGACACCGTTTTCAAAACGGATGAAGAAGGCTCGGAAGCGGCAGCGGTGACGACCGCCGTCATGACGCTCGAATCCGTGCGCATGCCGCCCGAACAGGTCGACATTAAATTCGACCGTTCCTTCCTGTTTGCCCTGCAGGATGTGAAAACCAATGCGGTGCTGTTCATCGGCGCGGTCAACAAGCCGAACGATGACGTGAAGCCCGCGAAAGCGCCGAAAGCAAAAGCACCCGGCCTCAAGTAATTTTAAAGTTAAAGGAATAAGACAATGGCAAAAGCAAAACCCGCCGCGCAGCCGGAATACGAACACGGCCGCCAGTTTAAACCCGAAGTGAAGAACGTTATTAAACTGACGCTCGCCTTCACCAAGGCCGTTGGCAAAAATCAGGAAGACAAAGGCGAAAACCTCGTCGTGTCGCCTTATAACGCCATCTCGGCTCTCGCGATGGTCGCAAAAGGCGCAGACGGCCTGACCCGCGACGAAATGGCACAAACGCTGTTCGGCGTATCCGGCAAGGACCTCGAAAAAGCGGCGAATGATTACGTCGCCCTGAACGCCGATGTTCTCGCGGCGAACAAGGACCAGGTCACGCTGACCACCGCAAATGGCGTCTGGACGAACCAGGAGCGCCTGAAACTCGACCCCGCTTATGCGGATGACCTGAAGAAAACCCATAGCGCGGAAATTTCGGCTGAAGATTTCGGTGACACGAAAACTGTCGATAAAATCAACAAATGGGCCAGCGACAACACCAACGGCCTGATCCCCGAAGTGCTGACCGAACTGAAAAAAGACGATGCGGCTGTTCTCGCCTCCGCTTTGTACTTCAAAGGCGACTGGACACATAAATTCGACAAGAAACTGACCGAAGATAAAAACTTCACGGCGGATGACGCGTCGGTGAACGCAACCCCCACGATGAAGCAGCGTTTCAAGGAAGAAGGCCAGATCGGCTATCTCGCCGGCGACGGTTATGAAGCCGTTGCGCTCAACTACGGCAAGGAAGACTGGGAAAACGGCAAACAGCCGACCATGCGCGTCGTTCTGATCCGCCCGACAGATGATAACGTCTCCGCACGCGACTGGCTCTCGGGCGAAGCAAAAGGCAAAGTCCCTGAATGGCTCGACCCCTATGCGTTTGGCGATGCGGTCGGCACGGTTGAACTGCCCCGCCTTGACATCAAACAGCGCTTCGACCTGATCCCTGCGCTCAAGGAAATGGGCATCAAGGAAGCCTTCAACGAAGAAAAAGCCGATTTCTCGAAAATGACGCAGTCGGGCGACCTGTTTATCGGCAAGGTCCAGCACGACACCGTCTTCAAGACGAATGAAGAAGGCTCCGAAGCCGCTGCCGTCACGACGGTCGGCATGGTATTCGCGACCTCCGTGCGTATGCCCCCGCCCCAGATCGATGTGAAGTTCGACCGTTCCTTTGCATTCGCTCTGCAGGACGTGAAAACAGGCGCGGTGATTTTCGTCGGCGCGATCAACAAGCCGAACGAAGATATGAAGCCCGCCGTCAAAAAACAAAACGCGCCGAAGCCGCGCTAAGAAGGAAGTCATAGAACATGGCAAAGAAACCGAATGCAAAAGGCCTCGGCGCATCGAAAGCCGCGCCTGAAGAAGAACACGGCACGCAATTCGCGCCCGAAGTGAAGAACGTCATTAAACTGACGCTCGCCTTCACCAAGGCCGTAGGCAAGAACCAGCAGGACAAATCCGACAACCTCGTCGTCTCCCCCTACAACGCGCTTGCCGCGCTGTCGATGGTGACCAAGGGTGCGGATGGCACAACGCGCGAAGAACTCGCGAAAGCGCTGTTCGGCGTGAAAGGCAAAGACCTTGATAAAGCGGCGGATGATTATGCCGCGTTGAACAATCAGGTTCTAGCTGCGAACAAGGGTCAGGTGCAGCTGACGACCGCAAACGGCGTCTGGACGAACCAGGACTTCATGACCCTGAAGCCGGCTTTCGCCGATGATCTCAAGAAAACCTTCGGCGCGGAAATCAGCGCGGAAGACTTTTCCGACAAGGCGACGGTCGCGAAAATCAACAAATGGGCCAGCGACAACACCAACGGCCTGATCCCCAGCGTGCTCGACAAGCTGGAAAAAGACGATGCCGCCATTCTGGCCTCCGCGCTTTATTTCAAGGGCGAATGGACGCACAAGTTCGATAAAAAACTGACCGAAGAAAAACCATTCGCGCTGGACGGCAACAAGATCAACAACACGCCGACCATGCATCAGGATTTCGGCCGCCGTGATGATTTCACGTTCAACGTGGGCGCAGATTACGAAGCGGTCGCGCTGACCTATGGCGAGAAAAATACGAAAGAAGGCAAACAGCCGACCATGCGCATCGTCCTCGTCCGCCCGACCGATGACAAAGTCTCCGCGCGCGACTGGCTGGCATCGCAGTCCAACGGCACCGTGCCGGAATGGCTCGATCCCTATGCCTTCCGCACCGCCGAAGGCTCGGTCGAACTCCCGCGCCTCGACATCAAGCAGAATTTCGACCTGATCCCCGCCATGAAAGACATGGGCGTGAAGGAAGCGTTCAACGAACAGGGCGCGGATTTCAGCAAGATGGCGGAAAAAATCGGCAAGGAACTCTACATCGGCAAAATCAGCCACGACACCGTCTTCAAGACCGACGAAGTCGGCTCGGAAGCTGCTGCCGTGACGGTTGTCGGTATGGTGCGCGCGACCAGCATCCAGATGCCGCCGCCCCGCATTGACCTGAAACTCGATCGCTCTTTTGCATTCGCTTTGCAGGACATCAAGACGGGCGCGGTGCTGTTCGTCGGTGCCGTCAACAAACCCAATAACGACCTGAAACCCGCGCAAAACGCGGTGAAAACGCCCAAAGCGGCGGGTCGCAAACTCCGCTGAAATCTAGTGAACTTCAGCAAAAACGGCCCGGCGTCATGTCGGGCCGTTTTCTTTTGGAACAAGGGGTTACGGCCCATTAATTGCCATAAAATGCCCTTTGAGATATATTGCTGCTACAGTCACAAACGGGGTCTGTCATGGCAAAAAAAGAATGGACGGCAGAAGCACTTAACCGGGCCTTCAACGGCCATGATGCGGCCCTGCGGAGCATGGCTTCTTATTCGCCGGATGTGCAGGGTGTGATGATGGATATCGACCCGAAAACGGACGAACCCTTTGGCCGCGTTGTGCTGGCGAAAAACGGCGCAACAAGACTCGCGGATATTCCCACGCAGCTGGGTGGGCTGAAATTCAAGGCGGAATATAACCGCTGATTAGCAGCCGCTGCCCTTCAATCCCCATTTCGACACGCGGCCCTGCACCAGCATAAAGGTGGTTTCGCAGGCATAGCTTTCGCGGGCAGGCGGGTGCGCGCCGATGCAGTTGTTATACCCGAAACGTCCGCCATAGCCGCCGAGACAAGTGTTGAACGAACTGCCGTAGTCGCGGTTGCGGATTTCGACATAGGACAACATGCGGGTCGCGCGGTCGAGCTGATAGGTTTTGTCGGGGATGCCCCATGTGGAAACAAGCTCGCGCTCCGATGCGCCGATCCAGCGGTCCATTTTCGCCTGACGGTCAGCGGGTGAGGCGCAGGCCGCCAGCAGCAACAGTCCCAGAATCGCTAATTTACGCATGGATTTTCTCCTTATGCGTTACGAACGCAGAGACGCGCCAGTTTGTTTCACCACCGCATCGACGATTTTCTGGCTGACGGCGACAATTTCTTCATCTGTCAGCGTTTTTTCGACAGGCTGTAGTGTCACGCCGAGCGCGACCGATTTCTTGCCGGGATCGACGCCCTTGCCGGTGTAGACGTCGAAGATGTCGACATGGGTGATGAGGTTCTTGTCAGCGGCCTTGATCGCCTTCACCAGCTTCTCCGCCTCGATCTTGTCATCCAGCACAAAGGCGAAATCGCGACTCAGCGGCTGGAAGGGGGAGGGTTTCAGCAGTTCCTTGCGCGAGCCTTTTTTCTTCGGCGCGGGGATATTGGCAAGGAACACCTCGAAGCCTGCGCATTTTTCGTCGCGTTTCATCGTCGCCAGCACGGCAGGATGCATTTCGCCGAAATAGGCGAGCACGGTCGGCCCCTGACGCAGCACGCCAGAGCGGCCGGGGTGATACCATTCAGGCGCGTCCGTCGTGATCTGCACGGATGCAGGGTTCACGCCGCAGCTTTCCAGCACCGCCAGCGCATCCGATTTTGCATCGAACACATCGACATCGCGCGCTGTTTGCGCCCAGTGGCGTGACGTCGCAGCACCCGTGCGCAGACCGGTCGCCGTCATCAGCTGGCCATCCGCTTCGGTCGATTTGAAGACAGTGCCAAGTTCAAACAAGCAGGCATCCGGATGCCCGCGATCGGCATTGCGGCCGGCGGCGGTGATCAGGTTGGGCAGGATCGACGGGCGCATGACGGCAAGATCCGCCGAAATCGGGTTGGTCAGCGTCAGCGATTTCTTGTTCTGGTGCAGCTGCGCGCCGAACAAGTCGGACGTCGCATCATCCATGAACGACCAAGTAACAGTCTCATACAACCCGCGCGCCGCAAGGATACGGCGGGCGACCGCGCCGCGTTTCGCCAGCGGGCTGAGGGCGCTGCGGCGTTCATCGGCAGCAGGGCGCACATAGACGGTCGGAATCTTGTCGTAGCCTTCGATGCGCAGGATTTCCTCGACGATATCCGCCGAACCCTCGACATCGCCGCGCCATGAGGGCGTGAGGATGTCCCACGCCTTGCCATTGTCCTTTACGCTGAAGCCCAGCGTGGTCAGGATATGTTTCTGGCGATCCAGCGCGAGATCCATTCCCCCCAGCAGTTTCAAGCGTTCCGGCGCGTAAGTGATGGGGCGCGACGTGTTGGGCACGCTGCCGGCAATCGCGAGCTCGCTCGGTTCGCCGCCGCAAAGATCTATAATCATCTTTGTCGCCAGTTCCGCGCCGGTTTGCGTGAAAGCGGGGTCAATGCCGCGTTCGAAGCGGTACCGCGCATCGCTGTCGATCTGCAGGCGCTGGCCGGTTTTGGCGGTGCGCACGGGATCAAAATATGCGGCTTCCAGATAGACATTTGTCGTCGTCTCGGAAACGCCGGTTGATGCGCCGCCGATAATGCCGCCAAGCCCGAGCACGCCGGAATCATCGTAGACGACGGCCATGCCGTCTTCCAGTTCATAGGTTTTATCATTCAGCGCCGCCAGCGTTTCGCCCGCTTTCGACAGGCGCACGGTGATATTTCCTTTCAGCTTGTCTGCATCAAACACATGGAGGGGGCGGCCATAGGCGATGGTGAAAAAGTTGGTGATATCGACAAGCGCCGAAATCGGGCGCAGGCCAATCGATTTCAAACGGTCCTGCAGCCATTGTGGCGACGGGCCATTTTTCACGCCCTTGATATAGCGTCCGATGAACAGCGGGCAGGCATGGCTGTCTTTCGTCTCGACGGTCACGGGGCTTTTGAATTTGCCGGCAACCGGCGCATCCCACGGTTTTTTCAACGTGCCAAGACCAGCGGCGGCCAAATCGCGCGCGATGCCGATAATGCCGGCGCAGTCGCCGCGGTTCGGGGTCAGGTTGATTTCGATGACGGGGTCATTCTGGCCGAGCGCAATCGCGGCGGGCGAACCCGTCTGTGCGCTGTCGGGCAGCTCGATGATGCCTTTGTGTTCGTCGGACAGCAGCAATTCGCGCTCCGAACACATCATGCCGTTGCTTTCCTGCCCGCGGATCAGCGATTTTTTCAACGTGATGTCGGAGCCGGGGATATAGGAGCCGGAGGGCGCGAACACGCCCTTCATGCCTGCCCGCGCATTCGGCGCGCCGCAGACGACTTTCAGCTTTTCGCGCCCCGTGTCGACGATCAGGCATTGCAGCTTGTCGGCATCCGGGTGTTTCTCGGCGGAAACCACATGCGCGACCACGAAACCGTCGAGGGTTTTGGCAGGATCGTCGATGCCTTCGACTTCCAGACCAATGGCGGTCAGTTTGTGGCTGATTTCATCGAGCGATGCGGTGGTATCGAGATGTTCCTTGAGCCAGCTGAGCGTGAATTTCATGGCAGTATTCTTTCTTAAGAGAGAGCGGGGTTCGGCTGTTCCATCGGGCCAAAGCCGTAATGCTTCAACCAGCGCAGGTCCGATTCAAAAAAGGTGCGCAGGTCGGGAATGCCGTATTTCAGCATCGCCACACGCTCGATGCCCATGCCGAAAGCGAAGCCCTGATATTCATTCGGGTCGATGCCGCAGCTTTTCAGCACATTCGGATGCACCATGCCGCAACCGAGGATTTCGAGCCAGTCATTGCCCTCGCCGATTTTCAGCTCGCCGCCCGCGCGGGAGCAGCCGATATCCATTTCGGCGGAGGGTTCGGTGAAGGGGAAGAAGCTGGGGCGGAAACGCGCCTTCAGGTCATCCACCTCGAAGAAACGGCGGCAGAATTCGATCAGGCAACCTTTCAGGTGGCCCATATGGGCTGTCTTGTCGATCAGCAGCCCTTCCATCTGGTGGAACATCGGCGTATGCGTCATGTCGTAGTCCGAGCGGTAGGTGCGGCCCGGGATGATGACGCGGATCGGCGGTTTCTGCGTCTGCATCACATGCACTTGCACGGTAGATGTATGCGTGCGCAGCAGGCGTTTCGCATCGAGGCCGGTCTTGCCCGCAACATCGGGGAAATAGAAGGTGTCGTGCATCTGGCGCGCCGGATGGCCGGGCGGGAAGTTGAGCGCGGTGAAGTTGTGGAAATCGTCCTCAATCTCCGGCCCTTCGGCGACGCTGAAACCCATATCGGCGAAGATGACGGTCATTTCCTCGATCGTCTGGCTGATCGGGTGGATGGTGCCTTTTGCCTGCGGGCGGGGGCTTAAGGTCACATCGACTTTTTCTTTTTGCAGGCGCTCATTGAGCGCGGCGGATTTCAGCGTGTTCGCGCGCGCTTCGATCTCCGCCGTGATTTCGTCTTTCAGGCGGTTGAGCGCCTGCCCCATTTCCTTGCGCTGGTCGGGCGTCATCTGGCCGAGGCCCGCCATCAGGCCCGTCACCTTGCCTTTTTTGCCGAGCGCGGAGACGCGCACTTCTTCAAGGGAGTTGATGTCGTTGGCGGCCTTGACCGTTTCCACGATTTCTTTTTTCAGCGCGTCGATATTGCTCATGTCCGTCATCTTCTTGGTTAGGGTTCCGTGCCGGGTGCAAGCGTGACCTGCAGCCCGTCCAGTTCTTCATTCATGATGATCTGGCAGCTCAGACGCGAATTGTCCTGCACCGCGAATGCCTCGTCCATCATGTAAATCTCGTCTTCGCTGGCGGGCACCAGTTTATCGACCCATGCCGCATCCACATAAACGTGGCAGGTAGCGCAGGCGAGCGATCCGCCGCATTCCGCCTTGATTGCCACATTCGGGTCGGTCATGCCGTGGTCGCGGATGATCTCCATCACGCGCCAGCCTTCTATGGCGTCCAGTTCCTGCTCGCTCCCGTCGCGGCCTGTCACGCGGATCATCATGCGCGTTCATCCGTGGTGGGGCGTTCCATGATCTCCTTCAGCGCGAAAGCGCCCGCCGCTGTCATGATCGCGGTGATGATCATCTGCACCGGCGCGCTCAACACCACGATGGGCGTCAGGCGCGGGTCATACATGTCCTTGACGTCAGGCGGCAGGATCAGCGTCGTGACGAAATAGAAACAGGCGATGACGGGCAATGCCGCCAGCAACCCCATGCCTGCGATCCGGAATGAAATCGACAAACCGGCGACGCGGCGGATGTATTTTGAAATCGGGTAATTCACGGCGGCCAGAATATGCGCAAGGCCGTAGCGCACACACCAGAACGCCGCGCCAAAGAACAGCATGCTGATCGTCGCCATGCCGATATTGACCACGCCCTGTTCGGGGTTCATGGCCCAGCCCTGAAATCCCTGCAGCGCAACCCAGCCCATGCTGAACAGCAGCCAGATCAGGATGCAGGCATTCATGCCCTGCTGGCGCGCGGCGAGGTATGCCGTATCGGAAGGCAGGTTGTTGGCGCGTTCACCCATCATCAGCAGCCGTGACAGGTGGAACATAAACCAGCCGGTCATGATCGCAGAGGGCAGGCTCCAGCTAAAACTTTCGAAAATCGTCATATCGCGACCGTTCGTGAAAACCAGCGCCTTGGTCAACGCATCCACGCCCACGGGCAGGAGAGCGAGGCGCGCCAGATATACGCGTTCACGGCCGACGAAGATGTAGGCGTTGCGCACCGCGTTGGTAATGCTGAATTGACTGCCGCTCATATTTCCGCTGTTTCCAAAATTTTCCTATATTCCCACCGGAATCACTTCACGCCAAGTTTTCCCTGCAAATTGCTGCTCGATGTCGTGTATTCAAAGCGCAGCTTGCGGTCAGGATAGACATAACGGAAGGCTTTTTGCGCCATCAGCGCGGCTTCGTGGAATCCGGAAAGTATCAGTTTCAATTTGCCGGGATACCAGTTGATGTCGCCGATGGCGAAGAGACGCTCCGCGGAGGTCTCGAATTTCTCGGTGTCGACGGGGATCAACCCGTTTTGCAATTCGATATTTTGCTGCGCGCACAGCTCGCCAACGGGGCCCAGCTTCATCGTCAGCCCGTAAAAGGCCAGCAGCGTGTCGCAGGGCAAATCCTGCACCGTTTTGTCGGCATTGGTCAGGGTCAGCGCGTTGATCTGGCCATTCGCGCCCTTAATGTCGGTCAGGTTGGCAATGACCAGCTTCATTTTATTGTCGTTCACAAGCTGGCGCATCTGCGACACGGTATGCGGTGCGGCGCGGAAATCATCTCGGCGGTGGAGAAGGGTGAGCGAATTGGCGACGGGCGCGAGGTTGACCGTCCAGTCGAGCGCGGAATCGCCGCCGCCCGCGATGACAAGGTTTTTGCCGCGAAACTGCTCCATCTTGCGCACGGCATAAAAGACCGATGTGCCTTCATATTCCTCGATACCCTTGATGGGGGGCTTTTTGGGCGTGAAGCTGCCGCCGCCCGCCGCGATCACCGTCACGGGTGCTTCGATGACGGTGCCGGCATCGGTCGTCAGACGCCAGCCGTTGTCGATCTTCTCGATCTTCTGCGCCATCTCCCCGAAATGGAAGGTCGCGCCGAAGGGTTTGATCTGCTCCATCAGCCGGTCGGTCAGTTCCTGCCCCGTGACGATGGGCAATGCTGGAATGTCATAGATGGGTTTTTCGGGATATAGCTCGGCGCATTGGCCCCCCGGACGGTCGAGGATATCGACCAGATGCGCCTTCATGTCGAGCAGCCCCAGCTCGAACACCGCGAACAGGCCCACGGGGCCTGCGCCGATAATGATCACATCTGTCTTATGCGCCGTTTCCATTGGGTCAGAAATAGGCGAAAAGGCGCGTAAAATCAAGGGTTTTAGGGTTTTTTAGCGGCCAAGTCCCTGATATAGGCCGGGAATGTTGCTTTTCGGCGGCGGCACGACGGTGGCGACATCGCCCGTGACCGGCCACAGCTTCAGCTTGTCGGCATGTTCGGGGCGCACGAGCCCCGCCGCCACCGACTTGTCGAAGGATTGCTTGAGGCCGTCCAAGTAATCCGACACCTGCACCAGCACCACCGCAGGGCCACCCTCATAAACGGCCTTTTCGAGCGCCTGCATGACTTCGCGCATGGAGCCGGGTCCGCCGGGGAGGGAGAAGAGGGCGGTCGGGTTGTGATGCGTCGTTAAAACCTTGAAGCGTTCCTGTTCGGAGGTCACATGGATATGGCCGGCCTTGGCGAATTGCGGTTCGTCCCTGTATTGCTCCAGCACCACGGCGGTCACTTTGCCGCCTGCTTCCAGTGCCGCGCCTGCAACCGCGCCCATCACGCCGCGCGTGCCGCCGCCGTAAAGTATTTCGTGTCCGGCCAGTGCCAGCTTGCGCCCGAGTTCGGCGGCAGCCTCCATGATGGCCGGATCATCCGGTGTTTTCGATCCTGCGAATACGGCGACGGTTGCCATTAGAATAACCCGCCATTTCCCGACGGTTTCGGCAGCACGCGCGTCATGAAACGGCCGAATTTGCTGAATTGGCCTTTTTCCTCATGCGGGCTCGGAACGCCGCGGAACGTGACGCCGCGCACATGGTTCATGCCGATGTAATTCAGCACGTCGTAAATTTCCTTGGGATTTTTGAGTTCTTCTTTTTTGTTGTCGAAGGTGAGCGATGTGAGCGTCATCGCGCTGTCCGCATACCATTCGGCCTTCAATTCGGTTTTGTATTCCTGCCCGTTTTTCAGGATCGTGGCGTCGAGCGTGAAGGTTTTTCCGTCAACCATGTTGTTGATCGTGTAGGTAGCGTAATTGCCTTCCGACTTGTTGCCCCATTCGCGCTTTTCACTTGTGCCGCGCGCGGGCGCACCCAGAATGAATGTCACATCACTGGTGTTCAGGCGGTTGGGCGGGATCTGGCGGGCGGCGCTGTCGCCGAATAATTTTTTCAACATTATGAATTCTCCTGTCGGATACAATACGCCTCTTGGCGGGTGGGGTCAATAAATATGGTAAATAGGCATATTTATCAAAGAGTTTAAGTGTTTAGCAAAAACGGCTAGACTGTCGGGCATGAAAAAGTACCACCTTCACCTGATTTCCGATTCCACCGGCGGAACGCTGAATAGCGTCGTGAAGGCGTGCCTTGCCCAGTTCGATAGCGTGCAGGTCGAACAGCATTTCTGGCCCCTTGTCAGAACCCAAAAACAGCTGCTGACGGCCATCGAAGGCATCCGCAAAAATCCGGGGCTGATCCTCTACACCCTCGTCGATGAAGGCCTTGCCAAGGCGCTGGCCAAGCATTGCGAGACGATGAACCTGCAGGGCATCTCCATCCTGCACCCTGTGATTGCGCTCATGAGTAATTTTTTCGGGCAGGTCTCGCTTGCAGAGCCGGGCTTGCAGCACCAGTTGAACGAGGAATATTTCGCGCGCATGGATGCGGTCGATTACGCGCTGCATCACGACGACGGCCTGAAAAACGACCGAGACCTTGCCAATGCCGATGTCATTCTCGTCGGCGTCTCGCGCACTTCGAAAACGCCGACTTGCGTCTATCTTGCCAATCGCGGCGTGAAAGCGGCGAATGTGCCATATGTGCCGGGCATCCCGTTCCCCGAAAAAATCCTCGACCTGAAAAAGCCGATGTTCGTTGGGCTGACCGCAGCGCCGGAGCGCCTGATCGATATCCGCCGCAACCGCCTGGCCCAGCTGGGCGAAATCCGCGAAACCGATTACCTCGACGCCGAGCGCGTACAGGAAGAAGTGAAGCAGGCGCGGCGCTTTTACAGCAAGCAGGACTGGCCCGTGATCGACGTCACGCGCGTTGGGCATTTGCAGGACGCGCTAAAGATGCTGATCGATCGCGGCTTTTCCGGCTGTAACCTGACGGCTCCCTTGAAAGAAGCCGCCTTGTCCATGATGCAGGTACATGACGAAAGCTGCCTGATGTCGGGCGCCGTGAACACGGTCGTCGTGCGCGAAGGCCGGCTGCATGGTTATAACAGCGATGGCTTCGGTTTCATTGAATCATTGAAGGCGCAGCACCCGAAATGGGATGGCAGCCGCGTCGTCATCCTCGGTACCGGCGGCGCGTCGCGGGGCATCATCGCGTCTTTGCGCGGCGCGGGGGCGAAGCATTTCAGCCTCGTCAACCGCACACCCGAAAAAGCGCAGAAAATTGTCAAAGCCTTTTCGCTCGACGCAGATATCTATAAATGGGAACAGCGCAACGACGCGCTGCGCAACGCGACACTGGTCGTCAATTGCTCGACGCTCGGCATGGTCGGGCATCCGCCGCTCAGTATTGATCTTGCGAAACTGCCGCAAACTGCCGCCGTCTGCGATATCGTCTACCGCCCGCTGATGACCGATTTGCTCAATCAGGCGAAACGCCGCGGACATCCGGTCATCGAAGGTCTTGGCATGTTGCTGCATCAGGGGCGTCTTGGTTTTGCGCTGTGGTATGGCCGCGATCCGGAAGTCTCGCCGGAGCTTTATAAATACATGGGGGAATTGGCGGCATGATCATCATCGGCCTCACAGGTTCCATCGGCATGGGCAAATCGACCGCAGCGAAGATGCTCGGCGAGATGGGTATCCCCTGCCATGACAGCGACGCCACCGTGCATGAACTGATGGGTCCGGGCGGCAAGGCGGTATCTGCCATCGGCGCACTCTGCCCCGAGGCGGTGCAAAAAGACGCGCAGGGCCGCGAATTTATCGACCGCAAAACACTGGGCGCGCAATTTTTCGCCAACCCCGCCCTGAAATCGCAGGTGGAGGGCATCCTGTTCCCGCTGGTGCGCGAATCCAGCGACGCCTTTGTCGCGGAAAAGAAAAAAGCAGGCGTTCGCGCCGTCGTCCTCGATATTCCGCTGCTGTTCGAAGTGGGGCGCGATAAAGATGTCGATGTAACTATTGTCGTGTCCGCACCGAAAGACGTACAGAGGGAACGCGTGCTGGCACGCGGCACAAGCCAAGAACGCCTCGACGCCGTGCTGAAATCGCAGCTGCCCGACGAAGAAAAACGCGCCCGCGCCACCTATGTGGTCGAGACGCATAAGGGCTTCGACGACACGCGGGCGCAACTGGGCGTCATCGTGAACAAACTGCTGCCGCCGAAAGCGCCCCCGCCCAAATTCTGCCTTTAAGGAGCGGCGATGAAAAATTTCCTATTCGGCATGCTGCTGGCCATGCTGCCTGTATCGGTCCAAGCCGCTGAAGTTTCTGTGATGCCGGAAAAAGACGCCGACGCCGTGGTCGTCGAATTGTTCACGTCGCAGGGCTGCTCGTCCTGCCCGCCCGCGCAGGAATTTTTGCAGCAGCTGTCGCGCCGCCCGGATGTGCTGACGCTGGAATACCATGTCGATTATTGGGATCAATTGAAGACATGGACAGGCGGGGCATGGAAAGATCCGTTCTCTGACGCGCAATGGACGGAACGGCAGGTTGCCTATAACACGAAAATCATGGAATCTGACCGCGCCTTCACGCCGGAAATGGTGATCGACGGCAGGTTCCAATCGGTCGGCAGCTCGAAAAGCCAGGTCAACGGCCATATCGACGAGGCCCGCGCGGTGAAACGCCAGAAATACAAACTCTCGCCCAAGGTGACGCAAGACGGCCAGATGTCCGTCACGGTCGATGGCGCGCGGCTGATGGACAATGCGCAAGTCGTGCTGCTGCGCCTGACCAAGGAGGCGTCGACCGAGGTGAAGGGCGGCGAAAATAAAGGCAGCACCATGCGTAGCCACAACATCGTGCGCGAAATGATGGTGGTCGGCA
>JAQSWE010000259.1 GCA_029266795.1 Alphaproteobacteria bacterium
GGTTGTCTTGCGGGTGGTGGGGCGTTTGCGGGCCATGATGTTCCTTGTTCATCTTTGGCGTAATCTAAGTCATTGATAGTCCAGAGGCAAGGGAATTATTTGACATAAATATAACGGACGGCTATAACATTGCTGAAGACCCGATATTCAAGGCGGGCAAGTTTAAACAGGAGCGTGTGATGGCTGAACGGTACAGAAAAGAAAACGATTACACCATTTCCGCAATTCAGGATTTGCCGAGCGGCGGTCTGCTGACGCGCCAGTTCAATTTTGCCTCTGAACAAATCACGACGATTTACGAGCGCAAGGCCGATATGAAAGATCAGTACAGCTCCTACGGAACCGGCGCTGCGACATCGGTATCGACTGCGCTGTCATCGCAAATGGCCATCCAGAAATTCAGCGACCTCGACAGCCAGGCGGAGGTCGAGATCATGCGGGAGAAACTTCTCGCCGATAACGGCAAAATTCCGGAAGCCTCGAATGGCAAGCCGAAACTCCCCGCCAAACTCGCCAGCTAAGGAATAAAAAATTGACGCAAGACATCAAGCAGGAAAGCCGCGCCGGTAACGTCGGTGAACATATCGCCGATACCACCGCGAACAAGCCGGGGCTGCTGGCTCAGCTGTTTCGGCATGTAAAAGGTCTGCGGCGCGGACAGACGGCTGCACCATTCGCGGCCTGCGCCGAATGCGCGGCGCCGGAAGCAGACCCGATGCCACCCGTGCGCGGCATCGAACGCCCGCATGGCCGCAATTTCGGCTGAGCCTTCCGGCGGGGCTTGCCCTCTGCTATGATCGCGGCAGGGGGCATAATGGCCGGAAAAAACCTTATCCTGATGCGACGCATTTGGCTGGCCGCGGCGCTGCTGTGCCTGCTGATGCCCCTGCGCGCAACGGCAGATGTGCCGCAGGATGCCGACGTGAAATCGGCGACATATGTCCTCGGCCCCGTCCATATCGACAAAAAATACATCTCCATGACCGGCCCCGTGATGCGCCAGTCGGTCACGCTTGCGCCTGCTGCCGATGCAGGCGCGCTATGGGTCACTGGCTTTCGCGCGGCTGTGGTGGATGGCGCGGGTGCAGCGCAATCGTCGGAATATCTTTGCCATGCCTGGGTGACGTTAGGCAAACCGACCGGCGACGACCAGAAGCTGCTGACGATTTCCGAGGGGCTGGATTCCATGAAATTCCCGCCGGGCTTCGCGGTGCGTGTCGAGGGGCAGGCGCAGAATGCGCAGTTACTGGCGCAGGCGCTCAATAACACCGACGATACCGACAAAAACCTTTCCTATAAACTGACGCTCGATTATCTCGATGACGCGGCTGCGGCAAAACACAATCTGCGGCCCCTGCGCACGGTGACGGTCGCGGTCATGGCGCGCGATGCGAACCCGGTCACGGACGATATCTGCCGCGTCAGGGGGCAGGATGTCGATGCGCCGCTGCCGGACAGTATGGGCGGCAAAAGCATCGTGCATTTCGACGTGCCGCCGGGGCGGCATGAATATTCAAGCACCGTCGATAAAGCGAGCGGCCTGCATGCGGGCGGCACGGTCCATTATATCAAGCTGCATTTGCACCCCTACGGCGAGTCCATTTCGCTGTTCGACAAGACGGCGGGCAGGGCGCTATGGACGGGGAACGTGAAGACGGGCGCGGACCGGGTGCTGCTGACCGATGTCGATTATTATTCCAGCACGGACGGAATCCGCATCGATCCCGCGCATGACTATGAAGTGAGGACGGTTTACAACAACACGACGGGCAGCCTGATCGACGCGATGGCGGTCTTGCGCGTCTACATGTCGGGCGATCCGGCGGGGCAGGAAAAACAATGATGGCATTTCGCAGTTTTTTTGTAGCGGTATTTTTTCTTCTCTTCCTGACAGGCGCGGCCAGCGCGAAGGAAAAGATGACGGATTCCATGAACGGCTACACGATGGCGCAGTTCGGGGAATTCGAGAAAACATGGCATCTTGTCACGTCACGCTTTCGCCGCGACACCGGCGAAATGCGCCTGACCTATGCCAACGACATCGCGTGGAAAGCCCTGCAGGAAGGCAGCAGCGATTACCCCGATGGCGCGGTGTTCGCCAAGATCGGTATGAAGACCGAGGATGACCCAGATTTCACCAGCTCCGCCGTGCCCTCGGGCGCGCGGCGATATCAGTTCATGGTGCGCGACCGCAAGAAACACGCCGACACCATGGGCTGGGGCTACGCCATTTTCACGCCCGACGGCAAGGCGACTTTTTCGCCCGAAGACCAGGAGATTGAATCGCATGCCTGCAGCGCCTGCCATGAAATGGTGCCGCATCGCGGGTATGTGTTTTCGCAGCCCATGACGCTGGCGGCGGGGCGACAGGCACAACCCCCGAAAACGTCCGCACCGCAGGGGCTGATGTTTTTCGAAACGGTCGATGTCGCGGCGCTGCCCGACGCCGTGCGGCGCGAGGTTCCGGCGGGCGTGAAGCAGCTGCGCCGCCTGCACGGCCCGTTCGAGAAAAAAGTATTCACCGGCACGATGGGCGAAATCCGCCCCGCGCTGATCAAGGAAGCGCTCCGCACGCGCAGCCCCGCTGCGCTGGTCGGTGACGGTACGGCGTTCTTCGCGCTGGCCTATGTTTCCCCCGACAAACCCGACTGCGACGCGCATGGCAAAAAAGGCATATCGGTCGTCAGCATGTTTACGGTGGGCCATGCGGCGAACAAAACGCCCGCAATCGAAAAAAACACGCATTGCGAGCCGCTTGCGCCGTAATATCAAGGCAGTTTTCACCCTCTTGCCATAAGGATAACGAGGGGCTATAACCCTGTTGTTTCACGCAATAGGGAGATTTCAATGCGCATCACCAAGGAATTTCAAGAGTCGACGTTCAAGCCCAAGGGCAAGCCCGAGGTGCATTCCACTTACGTCCACCTGATTGCGGAAGAAGCCAGCATGGGCCTGAAAACCCTGACCGAGCTTTTCAATGAAGCGAAAAAAGATTTCCCCACCTTGCGCGAAGAAGACGTCACCGTCTCGCGCTCCCAGCCGCTGACCGGCGTTTCGAAACTCATCGCGGGCGCCGCCGGCCCCGTGAGCTTCGATGCGATCGGTTTCTATGCGCCGTCGACGCCGCCCGCGACCTATAAACGCCTGAAGCCGACCAGCTCCGCGCAAGGCTGAAAACGGGCATCGCCTTGAAAATTTTCCGCGACGCCGACTGGATAGACCGCGAGCGGATTTTGCGCTGGGGCGTTCCGTTCGCAATCGCGTTCCTGCTGTTCCTTGTCTGGGATTTCTACGCCCATTCCGCCCGCGGCATCACCGATGCAGCGGGCGAGCATATCGGCCGCGACTTCGTCAATTACTGGTCGGGCGCGAAACTGGCGGCGGAGGGCAGGGCGCTGCTCGCTTATGACCTGAAGCAGTATTACCAGTACCAGTCCGGCCTGATCGGCGGCGAAGGCGAATTCAAGCTCTATAGCTATCCGCCCGTCATGATGCTGCTCACGCTGCCGCTCGCGCTATGTTCATTTTTCATCGGCTATCTCCTGTGGACGCTGGGCGGTTACGCGCTGATGGTAAAGATGCTATCGCGCGAGGTGCCGCTGCGCTTGGCGTTGACGACCGCTATCGCGGCACCCGCCTGCTTCCTGAACCTACAATCAGGCCAGAACGGTTTTTTCACGGCGGCGCTGCTGGCGGGCGGGTTGATGCTGCTGGGGCGCAAGCCGGTTATTGCGGGCGTGATGTTCGGGCTGCTCTGCTACAAGCCGCAGCTGGGATTATTGCTGCCTG
>JAQSWE010000028.1 GCA_029266795.1 Alphaproteobacteria bacterium
AACAACTCCTTCACTTCCTCCCCGATCAGCGTCTTGCGGAGTTCCAGCAATTCGACCGTGAACGGGCGGTCGTTGGCGACCTCGGTCGCGGCGTGGAAGGCGTGGACTTTTTGTTCGTAGGGGTTCATGGCGGGCTCCTGAATTATTCATCAACAATACCCGCAATTGTCATCCCGGCGAAGGCCGGGATCTCCCGCACGTAGTGCGGATTTATAAAAGCAGGCCTTGCGGCCCGCGAGATGCCAGCCTTCGCTGGCATAACATGTCGATTATGTCAAACACTTGACGGGAATCACTTTCGCGCGGTACATTGCTGCCGTGCAGCATATTCAGGAGAACAACCACCGATGCTCAACATCGCCAAACTGCTTCCCAACGAGCAGAAATTCTACGTCTTCCTGCAACAACTTTCATCCGAGGCACATACCGCCTCGCTCCACCTGAAAACATTTGTCGAGAGCAACGACCCCGTCGCGCGTAAAGAGGCAGGCGCCGCGATCACCGCCTGCAAGGCGCAGGCAAAAACGATTTCGTCGGAAGTGACCAAGCAGCTCTGCATCAGCTTCGTCACCCCCTTCGACCGCGAGGACATCCAGAACCTCTGCGGTTATCTCTACCGCATCACCAAGACGATCGAGAAAACGCGCGAACATATGGACATGTACCAGTTCAAGGACGCGATCGAGCTGAAGCGTCAGGTCGAGGTCATTTTGCTCGAGGCCGATGGCATGCAGATCATGATCGACGCGCTGATCAAGGGCGGCAAGGCGCAGCAGATTATCGAGAAAGCAAAGCTGCTGGACGAGCTGGAGAACAAGGGCGACGAGATTTTGAGCGACCTGCTCACCATCCTCATCAATACCGCGCCCGATGCGAAACAGCTGATCCTGCGCAAGGACATCTATGACCTGCTGGAGCGCGTGATCGACGGCTATCGCGACGCCGCCGGCATCGCGCTGCAAATCGCGCTCAAATACAACTAGGGCTTCAATGGAACCGGCACTCCTGCTCCTTATCATCGCCGTCGTGCTCACCATCGGCTTTGACTTTATCAACGGGTTTCACGACGCGGCGAACGCGATTGCGACCGTCGTCTCCACCCGCGTCATGCGCCCCGCCCATGCCGTGATTTACGGCGCGGTGCTGAACTTTATCGGCGCGCTGATGGGCACAGAAGTCGCGGCCACCATCGGCAAGGGGCTGGTGAACGCCGCCAACATTACCATCCAGACCGTCATCTGCACCGTGATTGCCGCGATCATGTGGAATTTGATCACGTGGTACAAAGGCCTGCCGACATCATCATCCCACGCGCTGATTGGCTCGCTGCTCGGCGCGACGTTTTTCTCCGCCGGTAACGAGAGCATCATCTGGCCGAAAGTGATGGAAAAAGTTGTCGGGCCGATGGTGTCCTCCCCCATTCTCGGCGTGACGCTCGGCTTTACCATCATGCTGGGGCTGACTTGGGCGGTGCATAAAGTTGCGCTGGGACGGATCAACAAGGTGTTCGGCAAGCTGCAAATTCTCTCCGCCGGTTTCATGGCGCTGAACCACGGGCATAACGACGCGCAAAAATCGATGGGGATTATCGCCCTCGCGCTGATGCTTACCTATCCGTCCGATGATTTCCACGTGCCGACATGGGTCGTGCTGTCCTGCGCGATTGCCATGGGCCTCGGCACGATGACGGGCGGCTGGCGCATTATCCGCACGCTTGGCACCAAAATGATCAAGCTGCAGCCCATTCACGGCTTCGCGGCGGAAACGACCGCGTCGATCATCATCTTCGGCGCGTCACACTTTGGTATTCCGGTGTCGACGACGCAAGTCATCTCCACCTCCATCATGGGCGTGGGCGCGACCAAGCGCCTCTCCGCCGTGCGCTGGGGGATTGTGGGGAATATCGTCTGGGCATGGATACTCACCATCCCCCTCACCTTCTGCTTCGCAGGATTCCTGATGTGGGCTTACCGCCACATCTTCTAGCGCCGATTGCCAGCGGTCACCCATGCCGCCGCATAAAGCGCGAAGGCGAGCAGGTACAGGAAGGCAAAGCCGAACTGCATGGAGTTATATTCCAGCAAGCCGCCCAGCATCGCACCCAGCAGGTTATAGGCCAGCGCCGACGGCACATCCTTGACGTTCTTCAGCAGGCTGGAGAAGACAAGGCCGGAGAACAGCATCGGGCTGGTCAGCAGCAGGATCATGCCGAGCTTCACAAACCATCCCGCATCGGCAAGGCCGCCGAACATCGCAACCGCATAGCCCGCCGCAATCGTGGCCAGCAGCGCGACGCAGGGCGCCATGACGGATTTCGGTTTCAGCCGCGCCGCCAGCAAGTTGGCGAAATAGGCCATGACCAGCACGCCGATGATGGTGACGCCGATGACATGCCATGTATTGCCGAACAGCAGGCCCAGTTCGGTGATCGCCTTGGTTTCCACCAGCATGAAACCGCTGCCGAGGAAGAAGAACGGCAGCATCGATTTATCCCATTTCTGGTCGGGCAGGAAGCCGCGTACGAGGAAGCCCGCCAGCGCCATGACCAGCACCAGCGCCAGCACATAGGATGCCGGATACATCTTCGCATCCATGTAGAAGAACGGCCAGTCATCGGTCGGCAGGTCGATCTTGCCGGGGTCTTGCGCATAGGTCTTGGTCATGTCGGGCAGGTCGTGCTCGGCCAGGAACTTGACCGGCAGCGGCACATCGCCGCCCTTCTTCACCAGGAAGGCGGTTGTGTGCATATGGGTGTCACCGCAGAAAATGGCGATGGGCTTGCCGGCACCCGCGAGCGCGGTCAGCATGGAATAGATTTTGCGGCCCATCAATTCGTTCGGCAGCGTAAACGACACGCTCATGAGCCCGCCCGGTTTCAGGCGCGCAAACGCCTCCGCCAACCCCTGCTGCGTATAGACGAATGAATCCAGCCGCACGTTGGAGCCGTGGGACAGCAGGATATGGGAATCCAGCACGCTATAGACAATCGCGTCGTAATTTTCCTTCGTACTGCGGAAAAAGGTGCGCGCGTCGTTGTTGATGACGTTGACGCGCTTGTTGGCATAGGGCTGTTCGGGATGGTTGGCGCGGCCGAGCGCGATGATGGCGGGGTCGATCTCGACCGCATCCACCGTTTTCGCGCCCATGCGCAGCGCCGCCGCGGCGTCGTTGCCGCTGCCCGCGCCGACAATCGCCACGCGGTCGAGCCTGCCCGCCGCGCTGTAGGGAAGCTCGTAGTATCCGACCGTCTTTTTGTAATCCTTGTTATCGCGTAAAGAGCCGCCCTTGCGGAAATCATAGACGTCCTGAAAATGGCTGCCGGCGGAGAGGATGCGCATATAGCCGTCGGCGCGGGAGACGCGCTGGATGAGCTGGTAGGGCGAATAGATGCTCTGCACCATGCTGTCGACGGGCAGTGTCACAGTAATGAGGGCGGCGAGCGTCGCCACGATGCCGACCGCGCGCGCCACCGGCGAGGCCAGCTGATACCAGACGAGCGGCAGCGCCGCGAGCGCGAACCAGACCGCCGGCCCCGTCCACAGCCAGCTGAGCGCGAAGAGCAGCACCACGCCCGCGATGCTGCCAAGCAGGTTGCAGCCATAGCCCTTCAGCGCCTCCACCCGCGCCATCAGCGCGCCGCAGAATTGCGCGACCGGGATCATGATAAGGACGTTGAGGATAAACGTGCCGATCAGCAGCAGGTAGACAGGGATGTTGAAAAATATCCATGTGAAGACGTCGCCCGTGTTCAACCCCGCGACGACCGATTTTTCCTCCTGCACGGGAACGAAAAACAGCATGTCCTGCAGGATTGGCAGGCCGGTGTAGCGCAGCGATGTCAGCACCGCGAGCGTCAGCGCCAGCAACGGCAGCGCGGCGGGCAGCAGCAATTTGCCGCGCGACATCGCATAGCCGATGCCAAGGCCGCAGAAACAGGCGAGCAGCGTGAAGTTCTTATACAGCGCGAAAACGGGGAACAGGCTGCCCTGCCAGCGGATCAGGACCAACTCGAGAAACAGCGACGCGCCCGCGATCAGGATGATGGCGGTTTGCAAGGGGCGGTCGGTTGCCTTGTTCACCCAGGCCTGCAGGGGACGCGCGGCCTTATCGATCTGCTTTTCCGTGATCAGGCGCAGGCGCGGGACAGCGACACGCTGCAGCCCGAACAGGACAGCGCCTGCAACCGCGCAAGTAACGATCATGCCCACCGACCAGCTGCCGGCAAGAATTTCGGCGGAGTTCGCACTGACCCCCAACACCCGCGCCAGCAGCAGCGCCGCAATCAGCGTGATGCCATAGACGAACATCGACGCGGTCAAACCTGCATAAGTCATGGATAGCCCCTGTTGAAATATAGGCATATCCTACCCGCGCCCGTGGCAACATTCAAGAAGCCGTTCAACCACTTACCCCGCAAACGAAAAAACCCGCTCCATCATTGGAGCGGGTTTTTTGCGAAGAGTGCGGGCTATTACTTGCCGACAGCCTCTTTCAGTTCTTTCGCCGCGCGGAAGGCGATTTTCTTTTTCGCGGGGATCTTGATGGTTTCGCCGGTCGCGGGGTTGCGGCCCATGCGGGCGGCGCGCTTGCGCACCTGGAGGATACCGAGGCCGGCCAGGCGGACGCGTTTGCCTTTTTTCAGGTTTTTCACGAGGTGCGAAACGATTTCTTCCATGATCGCGTTCATCTGCTTTTTCGACAGTTCCTGTGTTTCCGCGATTTCAGCTGCGATGTTTTTCAGGGTGACGGTGGGCTGGGTGACTTTTGCCATGTGATTAATCCCGCTTCAAAATGATTGCACAATCGGCGCGTGAAATGCGCGGTGGCCGTTAGACCGGCCTTGCCCGTAGAATCACATTCCGTTGCCGTGACTATCGATTCATGACAGATTCAAAAGCATGCGCCAACCGGAAAATGCGTTTTTAAAGGGTTTGGGCAGCGTTTTTCCAATAATCGGCGCGCAAATCAATTCGCGGTGGAGACTTTCATCTCTTCCAGCTCCAGCCAGCGCAGCTCCGATGATTCAAGGTCGCCGCGCGCCTGTGCAAGGCGTTTGGATGCCGTGTCAAACGCGCCGCGGTCGCGCGAATATAATTCGGCATCGTCCAGCACGCGCTCGAGGCTTTCGATTTCTTTTTGAAGGCCTTCGATCTTGGCGGGCAGGTTGTCGAGTTCGTATTGCAGTTTATACGTCAGCTTCTTGTAAACCTTCGGCGCGTCATTCGCCTGTTCGGGCGCGGGCGTATTGTTCTGCTGCGATTTCGGTTTCTTCGCTTCGCGGAAGGACAGGAAATCGTCCTCGTCGTCTTCATCGTCGCGGCGGCGCTTGCGCGCTTCGATATAATCGGAATAGCCGCCGATATAGCCATGCACGCGGCCGTCGCCCTCAAACGCCAGAATCTTGCTCACCGTCTGGTCGAGGAAGTCGCGGTCGTGCGAGACGACGATCAGCGTGCCGGTATAGGCCGCCAGAATTTCTTCCAGCATATCGAGCGTATCCATGTCGAGGTCGTTGGTCGGCTCGTCGAGGATCAGCAGGCCCTTGGGGCTTGCCAGCACCTTCGCCAGCAACAGGCGGTTTTTCTGCCCGCCCGACAGGGTGCTGACGCGCTGGTCCACCATCGATGCATCGAACAGGAAGTCGCGCAGATAGCCGATCACATGTCGCGTCTTGTCCATGACTTTCAGATATTCCCCGCCCTGCGGGCAGAGGACGTGCTTCACGGTGTCATCCGGTTTCAGGTCGCGGCGTTTCTGGTCGAAATAGGAAAATTCCATGCCGCGCGCCAGTTTCACCTTACCCATATCGGGCTTCATCTCGCCGATCAGCATGCGCAGGAAGGTCGTCTTGCCCGACCCGTTCTTGCCGAGGATGCCGATACGATCACCCTTCTGGAAGCGCATCGAGAATTTGTTGAGGACGACTTTTTCGCGGCCCTTGTCATCGATGAATTTCTTGTCGGTCTTGACGAATTCGGCGACGAGTTTCGAGCCGACGCTATCAATCTCCATCTCCCCCACTTCGAGGCGGCGCATCATCTGGCGGTAGGCGCTCTTGTCGCGCTTCAGTTTCGCGCGTTCCTCCAGCATCAGGGAAAGGCGGCGCTGGTTGCGCTTCTGGCGCGCCTTCACGCCGCGGCTGCCCCATTCGACTTCGATATCCAGCAGCTTCTGGCGGTTCTGCAACTCGCGCTCTTCCTGTTCCAGCAGCATCGAGGACCATTCGTCGAAATGCGCGAAGCCCTTGGGCGCGACGCGCATCTTGGCGCGGTCGAGCCAGAAAATCTTGTTCGAAATATTGGCGAGGAAGGCTTTATCGTGACTCACGCAGAGCAGCGCGCCGGAATAGCGCTGCAAAAACTGCTCCAGCCATTCGATGATTTCAAGGTCCAGATGGTTGGTCGGCTCGTCGAGCAGCAAAATGTCGGGTTCTTCGACCAAGGCACGCGCAAGCGCGGCGCGGCGCAGCTGGCCGCCGGAGAGCATATCCATGCGGTCATCCGGTTTCAGGTCGAGCGGCTGGATGACCATATCGACCTTGTAACGGTTTTCTTCCTCGACCCCGTCCTTCATGAGCTGTTCGAACACGAAGTCATAGACGGTCTGGCCCGCGATGGGCTGGACGTCCTGCTGCATATAGCCGATGGTCGTGCCCTGCAAAACCCAGCGTTTGCCGGTATCCAGCTCGCGGTCGCCGGTGATGAGGTTCATCAGCGTCGATTTGCCCGAGCCGTTCTTGCCCACCAGCGAGATTTTGTCGCCGGAATGGATATTGAACGAGAATTCGTCAAAAATGACTTTCTCGCCGAAGGAAATGCTGCCTTCCTGAACGCTGAGGATAAGGGTGGATGCCATGATTTTCTTTGTGAATCGCCGTTTGTTTTCGCATAACATGGCATTTTCGGCGTAACTTGTCACGCATAAGCCTGTAACTATATTATAGTCGGTACCGAAGGAAGCCCTATGGACCTCAAACCCACCACCCCGACCAAAAAACCCCTTGTTCCCCGCAACCTTGCCACCTGGGACCGTGTCCTGCGTGTGGTGATCGCGCTGGGGTTGCTGGGCTATTGGGCGGCGAACGGGTTTCAGGGTTTCCTGTGGCCGATCCTCGCCGGCGCGCTGCTGGTGAATGCCGCCATGGGCAGTTGCGGCGCCTATGCCCTGTTCGGGCATTCCACCTGTCATATCGAAGAACCCCCTCCCCCTGAAAAAGGTAACTTGCCATGATGATGAAATCCGCACTTATTGCCCTGATGCTCGTGCTGTCGCTGCCCGCGATGGCGGAAGATAAAGCAGCCACGCCCAAGATTGATGTTAAGGCCGCGATGGCGGACCGTGTGCTGGGCAATCCCGACGCGCCCATCACGATTTACGAATACGCATCCATGACCTGTTCGCATTGCGCGGCCTTCAACAAATTCGCGATGCCGACGGTCAAGAAAGACCTGATTGAGACCGGCAAGGCGAAACTGGTGTTCCGCGATTTCCCGCTCGACAATTACGCGGTGAAGGCCGCAGCGATGGCGCGCTGCGCCCCTGCCGATAAATTCTATCCCCTGATTTCCATGATCTTCAACGAGCAGGAACGCTGGGTGAAGACCTCCGCCCCCGACGAGGCCGTGCAGAAAATTGGCGCGCTTGCCGGCATGGACCCCGACTACATCAAGGCCTGCATGGCCGATGAAGACCTGAAAAAAGCCATGATGGAAGCGATGCAGGACGCGCAGAAAACCTATGCCATCAGCTCGACCCCGACCTTTATCTTTAAAAAGGGCGAGGAGCGCATGACGGAATACCCCGAATTCACCGAAGCCATCAAAAAGGCCGAAGCCGCGTCCAAGGCAGCCGCCGAAGACAAGCACGACTAAGCATCGCCTGCTGGTCACAATTCAAACCCCGGCGAAAGCCGGGGTTTTTATTTGCCCGATTCATGTAATGACAAGGGCAGAGACGGCGACTATATTCGGCAGCAGCAGCCCCCTTTAGAATCGCCAATGCCCGTGAAAAACCCGTTTACCACCATTTCCTATTCCCGCCTCTGGATCGAGGTGTGGAAATATGCGCAAGGCATCCGCAGCCATATCGCGTTTTACCATGTGCTGTTCCTGTTCGCGATGTGCTTCGACCTTGCCATTCCATGGCTGTTCGGGCAATTGATCAACACGCTGCAGGCGGCGGGGCCGAACCTGTTCAACGACTGCCTGCGGTTCCTGTGCTTTATCATCGCCTGCCATTTCATGATGTGGGTGTTCCACGGCCCCGGCCGCGTGATCGAGCGCCGCTGCGCGCAGCTGGTGTTTATCCAGTACATCACGACCATGTTTTCGCGCCTGACCGAACTTCCCTTGAGCTGGCATCAGGACCACCATTCCGGCAGCACCATCAACCGCATCCGCACGGCGGCGACCGCGCTGCGCGGCTTTACCGAGAATTCATTCATCAGTTTCCAGCGCGTGGTGTCGCTCACCGGCTCGCTCGTGATGCTGACCAGCTTCAACCCGTGGATCGGGCTGATCAGCTTTACCGGCACGGCGATCAGTTTGTCGCTCATCGTGCTCCTCAACCGCCGCATGACGCAGGCGATCCATGAAATGAACGAGGCGGGGCATACCGCGAACGCGACCTTCTACGATTTCGTCGGAAATATGGTGAGCATCGTTATCCTGCGCCTGCAGTCTTTCTCCAAATCGACGCTGGCGTCGAAACTGCAGCACACCCTGCCGCCCTTCATGCGCGAGGCATACCTGAACGAATGGCGTTTCTTCTTCGGCACGATGTTCGCGATTGCCACCATGGCGACGATCCTGCTGGGCTATATCTGGTTCCAGCTGCAAGCGGGCCATGCGATTGCGGCGGGCGCGCTGGTGACGATCTACATGTATCAGGAAAAAGTCGGCGGCCAGATGTTCGACTTTATCTGGATGCACGGCACTTGGCTGAACGCGCTGACCGACCTGCGCGCGACGCAGCATATCATGGATGACCACCAAAAACTGGCGAGCGGCACCGCAACCGCCCTGCCCCCGACGTGGCAGAAACTCGATATCAGCAACCTGCAATTTACCTATGCGACCAAGATGAACCGCGAGGTGGCGACGCTGGCCGATATCAACCTGAAGCTCGGCCATGGCGAAAAGATCGCGCTGATCGGCGGTTCGGGCGGCGGCAAATCCACACTGCTGTCGCTGCTGCGCGCGCTGCATAACCCGCAGCATGCCGATGTGACGGTCGACGGGCAAAAGGCGGGCTTCGATGCGCTGTCGCAATTGACGACGCTGATCCCGCAAGACCCCGAGATTTTCGAGAACACCATCCGCTTCAATGTCAGCTTCGGCCTCGATGTGCCGGACAGCGTTGTCCTGCGCGCGCTGGAACTGGCGGAATTCCTGCCCGTGCTGGAACAGTTGCCAAAAGGCCTCGACACCGATATCCGCGAAAAAGGCGTCAACCTGTCCGTCGGGCAGAAGCAGCGCCTTGCGTTGGCGCGCGGGTTGTTCGCGGCGGAACAGTCCGACATCATCCTGCTGGACGAACCCACCAGCAGCGTCGACCTGCCGACGGAAGAGCGGATTTTCAAAAACCTGTTCACCCATTTCAAGGGCAAGAGCGTCGTTGCTACGCTGCACCGCCTGCACCTGCTGCCGGAATTCGACCGTATCATCTACCTCGATAAAGGCCGCATCACCTCCGACCTGCCGTCATCTGTCGCCTTGACGACCGACGGCCCTATCCGCGATATTTATAAATCATATCAGCAGAAGGAAATGTAATGAGCGAGCCCGGCAAAGTCCCCGACAAGGCAAGCGGCATCACGCGCATCCTGCGCGCCTTCGGCTATACCTTCGACGGGCTGAAGGCGACGTTCAAATCCGAAGCGGCGTTCCGTCAGGAACTGTTCGCCTCGCTCATCCTGATCCCTGTCGCGCTTTACTACGGGCCGAACGGCACGGCGAAGGCGATGATGATCGGCAGCCTGCTGGTCGTGCTGGTGGCGGAGATCATCAATTCGGCGATCGAGGCAGTGGTGAACCGCTTCGGCCCCGAATGGAACGCCTATGCGAAACACGCCAAGGATGCAGGCAGCGCGGCGGTCTTCGTCGCCTGCTGCAATGTCGGCGTCGTCTGGCTGCTCTGCCTATTCTTCTGAAGAATCAAATTCCAGATAACATAACGCTGTAATTTTTCGCAGCGCAGCACGCGAAAAATCGCGCAATTCCGCGCCTTTTTCCGAAGGCCATATTTTGTTGCGGGGTAATTCGAAATCGTCTAATTCTAGTCATGGTCTGGTTGCGCTTTTAATCGGGCCGGTCATACCAAACTTGCCCAAGGAGAGTCTTAAAATGCCCAGTGGTTCCGTGAAATGGTTCAACAACAAAAAAGGCTTCGGCTTTATCGTGCCCGATGGCGGCGGAACGGATGTGTTCGTGCATATCTCCGCAGTTGAAAAATCCGGCCTGCGCGAACTGGCGGAAGGCCAGAAAGTCTCCTTCGAGCTCGCGCCCGACCGTCAAGGCCGCATGACCGCCGTGAACCTGAAGACCGCGTAAGGTTTTTCTGGTAGGATTTCCAAAGAAAGGCCCTTAGCAGCGTCTAAGGGCTTTTTCTTTTCCAACCGCAGGACTAAAAAAAAATGCTCAGCTACCAGCACATCTACCACGCCGGAAACTTCGCCGATGTCCACAAACACGCGATACTGGTCGAACTCCTGAAATCGCTGACTGCGAAAAACCCGAAACTGGCGGTGATCGACACCCATGCGGGGCGCGGCAGTTACGACCTGCTGTCGGAAGAAGCGCAGAAGACCATGGAATTCTCGCACGGCGCGCAGCATTTCTGGGAGAATGACGGCCTGCCCGACGGTTTGAAAAAAATCGTCTCCAAATTCAACCCCGAAGGCGATCTCGCCGTCTGGCCGGGCTCGGCCATGATCGCGCGGCAGATGCTGCGCCCCGGCGACAAGCTGACTTGCGTCGAGCGCCACCCCGGCGAATTCGCCGAACTGCAAAAAACCATGGCCGATGCCGTGAACACCGAACTGCAGCAGAAAGACGGTTTCCAGTCGATCGTCGAATTCTCGCCGCCTGCGATCCGCAAGGGCCTCGTCATCATCGACCCGTCATACGAAATCAAAACCGAATATGTGCAGACGGCGAAGCAGGTGCATCTGGCGTGGAAAAAATGGCCGCAGGGCGTGTTCCTGATCTGGTATCCGCTGCTGGAGGCCGACGGCCATCGCCAATTGCTGACCCAGCTGCGCAAATCGGAAGTGAAGGATGTGATGGTGAGCGAAATCCGCCTCGCCAAGGCACCGTCGGAAGGCTACCGCATGTACGGCTCCGGCATCGCCATCGTCAACCCGCCCTGGCCGATCAATGTGCTCGACGACCTGACCAATTTCATCGCCGACCGCATGCCGCAAAAAGCGCATGGCGACACCTACTGGCTCGACAACCAGCCGATCAACCCGGAGACGGGGACGATCTAAGCGGCATCCGCGCCGCCCCGCCGCACATCGAACACAACGCGCGCCACGCATTCGTCAGGTGCTTCGTGCGCTCGCCGTCGACTGCCGCCATCTGCACGGTGCCGAGGTCGATGCGGCACGCGCCCGTATCCACTTCAAAACGGATGGTGGGCTTGCGCGAGGAAAAATCGAAATACTGGTTCAGCCATCCCTTGCCGCGCGGCGTCGCCAGCAGGATTTGCGTGTCGCTGAGCAGCCGGTATTCGGCGTTCGATCCGGCTTCGGTGAAATCCGTCGTCGTCGGCGCATTGTCGCGCATCAACCGCCTCCCCTGTTATTTACTCTTCTTGGAATAGCCGTAGTTGTAATAGCCGAACGAGCCGCGGAAATGCAGCAGGTGCAAATCCGCCCAGAATTCGCGCAGCTTCGCAAATCCTTCCCAGCCGGCCACACCCGCAAAACCGACCGCCATGGGCAGCGATGCCGGCAGGCTCGCGATCAAGGCAGCGCCGCCGCCGACCAGTACGGGTGCCGTTATCAATGTGCCGCGTTTCATCGTGTATCTCCTTTTATAATGAACACCGTTCATTATTTATCATCCCACAACCCTGAACAGCGTTCAATATAATTATTGAACATCGTTTAATATCAGGCTATTATGGGGCAAAGGATCAAAGCCATGGCACGCCGCAAGGACCATACCCGCGAGGAACTCAAGAACCTGATTCTGGAGATGTCGTGGCGGCTGGTCGGCAAGGAAGGCCCGCAGGGGCTGACCGCGCGGCGGCTGGCCGATGCCATCGGCTACGCCCCCGGCACGATCTATAACGTCTTTCCGTCGATGGATGCGCTGTACCTGCAAGTGAATGCGCGCACGCTCGACCTGCTGCATGGCGTCCTCGCCTCCCCCGCCTGCCATGATGCGAAAAAGACGCCCGTGCAGAACATGAAGAAAATGGCGCAGCTTTACCGCAGTTTCGCGCAGGACATGCGCCCCTACTGGCTGATGCTGTTCAGCCACGACCTGCCGGAGACGCGCGAAGTGGAGCCGTGGTATCAGGAAAAAATCGACCGCCTTTTCACCTCCCTCGAAATCCTGCTCGCCCCGACCTTCTCCGGCAAGCAGCAGCGCAAGATGAAGATGGCGGCGCGGATCCTCTGGGCCTCCACGCACGGCCTCTGCTTCCTCGAGGAAACCGGCAAGATGCCGAAGCTCGACGGTGAAAGCGCGTTTGAAAGCATGGCCAATTACCTGATCGACAGTTTCGTGATCGGCATGAAAACCGCCCCTGTGGCGCAGGAATAGAACCGGACGCGCCCCTAAAACGGCCAATTATTCCGTACACTCGTCCTAAAATCCCTTGGGTTGACATTCCATAAAGGTCGGCCTATACCGTTCTCAGTAATCATTTTTAATCCGGAGCTTTTGAAATGGAATTCAAGAACCCCCTCAAGAAACTTTTCGGCGCGGCCAAGGCCGCCAAGGAAGCAGTGGTCAGCGGCGATGAAACGCATACCTATGTCCGCTTCTTCACCGAAAGCGGCGCGCATTACGCCGAAGTGCAGGACCGCGACGTGTCGAAACTGACGCTGCCCGAAGACACCCACCACTTCAAATTCTTTGACCGCAAGATGAAGAAGGGCGAAAAGCCCGACACCCGCACGCTCTATGCCGGCGCGGAAAACGTTAGCCCCACGCATTATGTGGTGGATAAAGTCATGACCGCGAAAGCCTTCAAGGCGCTGCCGGAAGAAGAAAAATCGGCGCTCGGCGAAGTGAACCTCGAAGCATCGCTGATCGCCTATATCGCGATCATCGGCTCCGAAGTGAAGCCCCTCACCCGCGACGAAGGCAACTATATCGCGATCGACAAGAAAAGCCTGAAACAGCTTTTCCCGCCCGTCGAAGCTGGCCCCAGCTCCAGCCTGAAAAACGCGCCGAAGCGATGAGTCCCGACATCCGCAAGACCATCACCGACGCCTTTAACGCGGCCGTCGCAACATCCCCCTATGCCGACGAAGTCGTACCGGGAATTGTAACGCAGGATGGCGGCGAAGTGACGCGCCGCGATCTTGCCGCCGCATGGCTGCAGGACGACGCGTTCTTCGCGCATATCGATAAGGCGATGGCGGGTGGCAAGACGCTGGAGCAGGTGATTGATAAGTTTCAGCGCGGGATCAATACGTCCATCCTGCCGCGCCGCTAGAATTATTTCCGCGTAAACCGCGCGGTTTTGGGTGCAGGCACGGCGCGGGACAGCACGCCGGTATGTTTCGCCACGCCGTCCATCATCTCGCGGAAATCCCGCGCCTGTTTGTCGCGTGTCGCCTGCGAGACGCGGAAGTTTTCG
>JAQSWE010000029.1 GCA_029266795.1 Alphaproteobacteria bacterium
ACGATGCCGGGTATAAATTCGGCGTTGGCTTCATTCTGGCCTTCGGCTTCCTGCTGGTGCGGCATTTTTTCATACCGTGATGCGCCCCGGTTTTACGTTTTTGGCATTCAGCCATAACAGGCATGCTGATTTGGATATTAAAAAGTAAATAAATGAAACTATTGTTTCACTCAGAACTTCGCTGCAGCGTAAATCAGGGGTTGGAAAACAGAAGACCGCAAATCTTTGTCGTCAGGCGCTCGTCGTAACCGGGGGTGCCTGCTTGTGTCTCGTAGCAGCTGGTGTCACCGAATGACAGCACATAGCCGTTGATTGGCGAACCATCATCCATTTTGCGGTCAATTTTGGCGGCCACGCTGGGGCTCAGTTCCTGTGCGCCGCTACCGGTTGTAAGCGGCGAGCCTGTCGGGCCGGGGAGCAGCACCATAACATTACCCGTGCCAAGGGTCGAGCCGGCGCTGGCACCGCGGCACGCGCCATTGTTGCCCGCGTTGTTGCCGTTGCCGCAATTCTGTCCGCTGTTGCCGGGCGCGCCGCCGGATGTGCTTGCACCGGCAAATCCAACGACGAAGCCGCCGCCAATCCGCGCTGCGGGGTGTGTGACGCCCCATTCATAGCCAAGCGGGCTGTCGACCCCTTTTGCACTCACCCCAGAAATGAGGTTAGCCGTCACCAGATGCGCCCAGAAAAGATATGTTTCCTGCGTGGAGGACGTGCCGGGCGCGTTCCCCAATGTCGCCACACCTTGTGACGCCCAGGTTGATTGCCAGGTGGGGCTGCCAATGATCCCGTTGCCAGAGTCTGTAAGGTAGGGTGTGCAGCCGGTATTGCATCCTGGCAGCCGCTGCGGGGCATACCGCATGTCCCCTGGCGTCGCGCTATAGATGTCGCGGAATGTCCCCAGCGCTGCTTGATAACCTTTTACCTGCTGGATGGTCGCTGTTATCTTTGCCTGCTGGATCATTTCCGATCCCTTCAGCACGCCGCCAATCAGCAGGCCGATGATCACAAGAACAATCGCCAATTCCACGAGGGTGAAACCGCTTTCGTAACGGCTATCAATCGTCTTCCCCGCCACAACGTCCCCCTTGTGTGCTGCCCACATATCATTGTGCGCGTTTAATGTTAAAGGCAGCTTGATATTGTCTAAAGTTTTATCAAAAGCAGTTGGAAGGTACTGCATTTATTGGGTTTTGGGTGAGGGCTGGAAAGATTTTAGCCGTTTTTCCTGCGCGGCTTTTTGCTCGGCGGGCAACGTCTCGCCAAGCGCCCCTGCCTTGTCGCGGGCGTCTTGGTTACCCGCAGCAGCCGAGAGGCTGTACCAGAAATATGCCTCCCCCGCATCTTTCGTGACGGAACGTCCCATCGCGTAAAGGTCGCCCAGTTCTGCCTGTGCCGCCGCATCGCCCTGCATGGCTTTGGCGAAAGCCGCATCTGCAATGTTTGTGGGCGGCGCAACAGACTGGTTACGCAAGTCGATCGCCACCTTTGCGCCGATCGACACCAGTACCAGCACCGGCAGCACGGGAAGGAAGTTGAGTATCTGCCGCACAACGGGATGCCGCCGGCGCTCCCCCGTCATCGCGGCTTCTTTTCTGAACATGTATCGCGCGAATTTTACCGCCGCGATGACGAGCAGTGCGGATATGACCGCCAATACGCACAGCCATGTATATTGTTCGAACGCCATTTGCCCCGACCCTGATTTGCCCTTCGGCAAGCCTACAGGCGGCTCGACGCGCGCACAAATAAAAATCAAACACACTGCATTATGTGAATGTGACGGTAATCCTTGCCACCGCCGCCGCTATCCCATAAAAATTCTCCATACAGGAGAATAACCATGACCGCCGCACATCCGCTTCCCAAACAGGGCATCCTCGACATCAAGCCGTATATCGGCGGGGAGGGGCGCGTGGCGGGGATAACGGATTTGCTGCGGCTGGCGTCGAACGAAAACGCGCTGGGCTGCAGTCCCAAGGCGCGGGACGCTTACCTCGCTTGCGCGAACGACCTGTTCCGTTATCCCGATGGTTCGGCGGCGGAGCTGCGCGGCGCGCTGGGCAAGACTTATAATATGAACCCCGACAATATTATCTGCGGCTCGGGATCGGAAGAGCTGATCTCGCTGCTCGTGCGCGCCTATGCGGGGCCGGGGGATGAAGTGCTGTTCCCGCAATACGGGTTCCTGATGTACCCGATCTGCGCCAAGGCCGTGGGCGCGACGCCTGTGCTGGCGCCGGAAAACGATTTCCGCACCGATGTTGACGCGCTTTTGAAGGCGGTGACGCCCAAGACGAAAATGCTGCTGCTCGCCAACCCGAACAACCCGACCGGCAGCTATATCACGCGCGAAGAACTGAAACACCTTTGCGAAAAAGTGCCGTCGAACGTGCTCATCCTGCTCGACAGTGCCTATGCGGAATTCGTACAGGCCGCCGATTACTCCGACGGGCGCGACATGGTCGATGCGCATCCGAATGTGGTGATGCTACGCACCTTTTCCAAGATTTACGGGCTGGCGGCGCTGCGCCTCGGCTGGGGCTATTGCTCGCCGGAGGTAGCAGGGGTGGTTAATCGCGTGCGCGGCGCGTTCAACGTCAATGCGCCCGCACAGGCGGCAGGGGTGGCGGCGCTCGCCGATACCGATTTCCTGAAACGCACCATCGACATGACCACTACGGGGCGGAAATATCTTGCGGAAAATATCGGCGCGCTGGGTTACCGCGTATTGCCCTCGGTCGGCAACTTCCTGCTCATCGAATTCGGTGAAAACGCCGAAAAGATCCGTGTTGCCCTTAAAGACAAGGGTATTTTCATCCGCCAGATGGGGGCGTATAATCTGCCAAGGCATCTGCGCGTGACCGTCGGCACGGCTGACGACAATGCGCGGCTCGTGAATGAATTGAAAAACATAAAGGGCTGATCCGCATGACACGCAACCAGCAGTGGATTTTGATCGCCGTCGCGGCCGTCATCGGCGCCGCGCTGGTGGTGGGCGTCATCAAGAAAAAATTCCCACAGGTCGCAGGCGGGAAACCGGCCATCGAAACCGCGGCGAAAACGCCCGACGGAAAACCCGTCAAGGTCATCGAACCCTACAAGGGCGCGCCGCCCGCGCCGCGCGGCGATTACGATCCCAAGCTGAACCAGACGATACAATCGGTCATGGGGCAGCTGCGCATGCTGGATTCCGCGCTCGCCCGCGCCGTGATGCGCAAAAAGCTCGGCTTCGATGAATTTGAAAAGCTGCATTTCGGCGGCGCGGATGCCAATGTCGATCCCGCCTATGCGGTGTTTAACCCCGAAGGCAAGATCAAGTTCCGCCCGCTGATGGGCGCATGGATCGACCAGGCGACGCTTGATGCCGTGACGAAACAGAAAAATATGCGCATCTATTACAGCCTGCGCCGCCAGACCGACCTCTCGGGCACGACCGATGCGCTCTATGCCGTCATTCCCGCGCCGACGGAAAAATTCTGCAAGCAGGCGCGCATGGCGTACAAGATCAAGCCCGCCCTCAAATTCGCCGCGGATAACGGCGTGATCGTGACGGACGAAGCGGGCGCGATCCCGAATGACGCGATGAAATTGCCGTCATGCATCACCTCCGGCGATGGCCGAGTCTATTATTTCCACCCCTTGCGTGCGCGCTTCCTCCGCAAGGGCGGAACGATGTGGCAGGGCCGTTAACCTGCTGAATCTGATATATAATATCAAAATTATCTCCGCGTTAATAATCGCATGTTAAAATATTCGGCATGGGCACGACTATTTATCACGGCAGCCGCACGGTCGAGGGCATCGAGACCATCGATCTGACCAAGGCGAAATCGGGCGGATCGAGCTCCGAATACGGCATTGGTTTCTATACTTCCCTCAACCGCGCCGACGGCGAGACCAACGCGTTTTCGCGCGGCTCCACCGCTGGCTGGGTTTACGAGTTCGAGGTAAAGGGCAATTTCGACAGCTACACCACCGGCCACCGCGACCGCTGGATCTCCGGCTTCGAAGATGTGACGCGCGAGCTCGTGCAGGATTTCGCGAAGGGCATGGCGAAACTGGGCGGCGATTTTGAAGCCGCGGGCGCGGCGCTGCTGGAAAAATTCGACGCCGGAAAATTCGCAGGCCATACGGGCCGCAACTTCATCATGAACCTGCAATCCGAATACGGCGTCCCGCGCGCTGACAATGCGGGCAAAATCACCTCCGCCGATATTCTGGACGCGGCCGGCTATGACGGGCTGCGCGGCAATGGCGGGCAGTATTTCGTGTTTATGAACCCGAAGACGATGCCGGTGCCGGTGCCGCATGCCTTCGCGCATCCCGGACACCCGCAGGCCGATGCTGTGGGCCGCGTGCTGGCCGAAATCAGCGCGTTGAAGATGATCGACGAATACGGTCGCGGCGATGACGCGCCGAAAATCCAGCCGCATTTGATGCGCGACCTGCGCTTCGCGGTCGCCGAGATCGTGACTGACGTGATGAAGGGCAATATCGAGGCCTATCCGAAAATGCTGGGCGTGCGCAATATGCTCGAGGAAACGGGCGTGCCGCTGTCCGACCATATGAAGCGTACGCTCGATGCCGCCGAGCAGGCGACAGGCGCGATCGCCAAGCTGCCGCCCGAGCAGATTTCCGCCCGCCGCGAGGCCGAGGCGCTGGTGAAAGACAAACCGGAGCGCATCAAGGGCGAGGGCTTCAACGATTACAAGGACCGCGTCTTCGCGTGGTACGACGCGAACAACCCGAACGCGACCGAGGCGCAGCAGCGCGGTTTCAGCCATGCGCTGTTCGACACATTGTACCGCGACGCGCAGCAGGCCTATGCCGTGCGCACATTGGATGCGCTCGCCATCAACCACGACCCCGCAAAGCTGGAGCGCATGCTGGCGCAGGATACGTCGTGGGGGTTGAGCCGCAGCATGGGCGCGATCCAGCATATCGAATACGATCTTGATACGATGCATTCAAAACCCGGCTTCAAACTGCCGGAGCCGAAATCCGCGCCCGTGATCGAGCACAAATTCACCGTCTCACCGTCGAAACCAGCGGCTTAAAAATTTCAAAAATCTTCGGAACACAATCCCGCGCATGCGCATTGGCTGGGCAGGAAACGGGGACATCTCACGGTGTTCAATCACAGTCACGAAGTCTTTCGTTTCCGCTCAAATTCGTTTCCGGCCTCATGGCTGGCAAGAGGAGAGGCAAGGCATATGAAGGTCTAACGACCATTCGCCTTGCCTCTCTTTACTTTTACGATTATCCCGCAAAATGCCAGTCATAGCCTTCGCGCACGATGCAGGCGAGTTGCTTGTCGTCTTCGACATACAGCTCGACCCATTTGCCGGTCTTGCGGCTGACATACCACATATGCACATGATCGTCGGTGTCGATGCCATCGGCGAGGTAGGAGAGTTTTCGCTCTGTCATCAGGCGCTTGGCCATCTCGCCGACCGGCGCGCATTCGCGGGCAGGGGCGGGGCGCACGACTGCGTAGGCGGTGATGGAGGCGGTTGCGGCAAGGCAGAGGCCCAGCGCCAGAATTTTGATCTTGAACGCCATATTGACCCTGCCTGCTGTTGTTATATAACAAGGATACCGTGTTTCGATTCACAAGTCCAACCCGAGGGGTTTTCGCATGCTGCCGCGCTCGTTTTACTTCGTCCGCCACGGCGAAACCGACTGGAACAAGAACGCGCGCATCCAGGGGCATACCGACATCCCCTTGAATGAAACCGGCCGCACGCAGGCGGAACAGGCGGTGAAAGTCCTGACCCGCCTGCCCATCGACCGCATTATCGTCAGCAACCTCTCCCGCGCCTATGAAACGGCGTCGATCATTAATGCCGGCCTGCAAAAGCCGCTGGTGGTGGACGAGGGCTTAAAGGAGCGCAACTACGGCGCTTTCGAAGGCAAGGCGGTCGAAGAAATGGAAACGCTGAAAAGCGACCTCGTGAAGCAGGGCCTGCCACCCGAAGAAAACGGCTACCCGTGCCCGCCCGGCGGCGAGCCCTATGCCGCCTTCCGCGAGCGCGCCATCGCCGCCTTCTGCCGCAACCTCGACACCTATGAAGGCGAAAACATTTTGTTCGTCGCGCATGGCGGCGTATACCGCGTGCTGCGCCGCTGCCTCTTCACGGAACTCGACCACAGCGCCAACGTCCAGCCCTTCCATTTCAATAAGGGTGATGACGGTTGGCTGCTGCATCATTTGAAGTGATGAATTTCTCCTCTCCGAAAGAGAGGACGGCACCATACTTAATATATGGAAGGGAAATACGCCGGATAAGAGCCGGGGAACCATTCTGCCGGTCATGGGTTAGAAAATTACAATATCATTAATTTGTAATAACGAGGTACACCATGACAAAAGACATCGACACGCGCACGGAAGTGCAAAAAGAAAACGACAAAAAAGCCAACCGCGACCCCATTACCGGTGAACCCGGCATGCAGGCTGTCGGTACGGGCGTTGGCGCGGCGCTTGGCGGCGCGGCGGCGGCTTCCGCAACGATCGCAGCTGGCGCGGCCATGGGCTCCGTCGGCGGTCCGGCTGGTGCCGTTATCGGTGCAGCTGTTGGTGCCGTGATCGGTGCCGATATCGGCCATGCGGTCGGCGAAGAAGTGAACCCGACCCAGCTCGTCTGGTGGGAAGAAAATTATTCGACCCGCCCTTACGTCAACAAAGGCGAAGACTTCTCGATGTACGAGCCCGCATACCGCTCCGGCCTCGAAGCCGCGCGCACGAACAAGGGCCGCGACTTCAACGATCTCGCACCCTCGATCGAAAACAACTGGAACATGTCGCGTGGCGACAGCCAGCTGGAGTGGGATGATGCCCGCCCCGCGATCGAAGATGCGTATCGCAGCTATCATGCATACAAGCCCGGCGCAGAAGCGCGCTAAGCTGACGCTTTACTAAAAAAATCTCCCGACGCGTGACCGGCGCATCGGGAGATTTTTTTATGTCTGTTTATTCAATGGCTGATTAGCAGAACCTCTGCGCAGGTCCGGGCTTCGGGGCCGGTGCCGGCGCTTTGGGAACCGCATCGCGCAGCTCCGCGCTTTCCTTGAAATCATTCGCGGCTTGCGCCAGCGTCGGGAAACGGCTGGGCGCTTCGGGCGTCGTGGTTGCCTGTGCGCCCTTTTCTGTCAGCAGGGCATTCATGCCGCGAAGACCGCCGCGTTGCGTAGCGTCCGCGGCGTTTTTGCCATCGCTGTCTTTCGCGTTGATATCCGCGCCCGCGATCAGCAGCACTTCCACGAGTTCTTGTGCGTTAAAGCGCGCCGCAGTGATCAGGACGGGTTCAGTGCCGATTTTGCGCCATTCGGAATCCAGCCGGTCGCGTTGCACGTTGGGGCTCGCGCCTTTTTTCAGCGCGTCCTTGATGACCTTGAGCGAGCCCTTGAATCCGAACAGGTAGCTGTTGGTATAGCTGGCCACGCGCTTGTCGAGCGTCTGCTGGCTGGGTTTGAAAAGCTTGTCTTTGAGTTTCAGGAATCCGGGTTCGATATAGCTGCTCGTGAAATTGGCGATGCCGAGAACGGATTCTGCACTTGCGCTATACATGGTCACACCTTTTTGTAAATTTTGTATCTGGAGAAGATACAGAATAATTTACATAACGTCAATCGTATATTTAAGACTGATATAAAACAGCCGGTTAGAAGCAATAACAGGCTATTTCGGCCCTTTTGCCGTTTCTGTGGGGGCGCGCTTTTGCTTTACGGCATCGCACATGCCCGCTACCCAACAGGCGGGGCAGCCGCGCATGGCAAACAGCGCAACGCCGATCAGCAGGTAAGTCAGCGGCTGGTAATAAGCGAAGGCGAAATAAGCGCCCACCAGCGCGGCAACCCCGATCACGCCGCGGATCACTTGCGATTTTACTGTCGGGCATGATGCCATCGACGGTCTCCTTTTTTATATGATAGCACGCGCCGCTTATTTTTGGGTCTTGAGGTAGGCGATGATGTCGGCGCGGGTTTTGGCATCGGGAACCGCGATCACCATTTTCGCGCCCGGCACCATTTTTTGCGGTGCGGCCAGCCATGCGTCCAGTTTCTCATCGTCCCAGACAATTCCCGATGCGGCAAGTGCAGGGGAATATTTGAACTCCGTAACGCCGCCCGCCTTGCGGCCGGACACACCCGCCAGTTGCGGCCCGGTCTTGTTCTTGTCCATGGCATGGCAGGCGACGCAGCGCGATTTGAACTGTTTTTCGCCATTTGCCGCGTCGCCCGCATCTGCGGCGCGCGCGGGCGCAACGGCCAGTATTGCGATGGCAACAGCAAGGGCGGCAAAAGCGGGCAGGGGTGTGCGTGACATTGAAAGACTCCATCGATGGGCAGCGGAACGATGCCTTATCTTAAACCGGCCCTTCACGCATCCTCTTGACGCTGGTCAATTGGCTGGCTCGATTGAGCTTTGAAATCATTGAAAGAAGCAGGGCAGATTCGCCGCGGTAGCCGAATTATGCTATAATACCGACTTACCTACGCAGCCGGGAAAGGAGGGCATATTCAGTGAAAACCGATTTTGACGATGCCGTCCACCTGACCGAGCATCTCGACGGCTCCAAGGCGTGGCGCAAGGATGGCCAGTTGCACCGCATCGGCGGCCCTGCGCTGATCAAGCCTGATGGCACGAAGGAATGGTATATCGACGGCGAACTGCACCGCGACGGCGGACCAGCGATCGAAAAGCCCGACGGCTCCTTTGCGTGGTACCAGAACGGCGCGCGGCACCGGGACGGCGGGCCTGCGGTGAAAGAGCCGGACCAAAGGACGGAATGGTATAACAACGGCGCGCTGCATCGCATCGACGGTCCGGCGGTGGTATATCCCGACGGTTCTTATGCCTGGTACAAATTTGGCCAATATCACCGCGACGACGGGCCTGCCGTTGATAACGGTAAAGGCGCTCAACAATGGTACAGCAACGGCAAGCTGCACCGCATCGGCGGCCCCGCTTGGGTGAATGCCAACGGACAGGAAACATGGTTCGAGGAAAGCCATATCCACCGCATTGGCGCACCCGCGCAATCGGGGGGCGGCAAGCCCAGTAAATGGTACAACCGCAACAAACTCCATCGTATCGACGGACCTGCGATCGAACATCCGGACGGCGGTAAGGAATGGCTGGTGAACGGTGAACATCACCGTCTCGACGGACCTGCGATCGATCATGCGGATGGCTACAGGGAGTGGCTACAGAACGGTAAACGCCATCGCGAAGACGGCCCCGTGATCGAATATCCGGACGGTGGCAAGGAATGGTTGCAAAACGGTGCTCATCACCGTATCGACGGACCTGCGATCGAACATGCGGATGGAGGCAGGCAATGGCTGCAGAACGGTAAGCGGCACCGCGAGGACGGCCCCGCCGTCGAGGCAGCGGATGGCAAGAAGGAATGGTTTTACAACGGCGAGAAAATGACCGAAGCCCGATATGAGCAGGATTATGCAGCGCGTCGCCGCAAACAGGGCGACGTCATCGCTGCCGCCGCACATGAAAAACCGATGGCCCGAATTATCGCGCCACGCACCGCGCAATTCCGCCGCAAATGATCAATAAAAAAGGTGTTTGCGCCTGATTTTACCAAATTCAGGCATTTTTTTGCCCTTTTGATATACTTTAACGAGTGTTCTGACGGTTTTTTAACCATTTTCGTATCAAAAGATAGCGCTAGCCCAGAAAATTACGCTATTCTTCCCGCATTGTGTGCATGGGCCCGAAGGCCCCCAGACTCGAAAAGTAATTTTACCGTGCCAAAGCCGGATGCAGGACTAGAGCAGCGCGTTGCCGCCATACGCCGATTCAATCGCATGTACATGCATCGCATCGGCATTGTGGAAGAGCTCGTTTTCGATAGCCCTTTTACGCTTGCCGAATTGCGCGTGCTGACCGTGCTTGCGCTCGGTGATGCCACGACCGCGAGTGCGCTCGCCCGCGACCTGAAAATGGACAACGGTTATCTCAGCCGCATCTTGGCGAGTTTTGAAAAGCAGGGGCTGATCGAGAAAGAACGCTCCAAGGAAGACGCGCGGCAGTACAAGCTGACTTTGTCCAAAAAAGGGCAGAAGGCCGCCGATGACGTGAACGCTGTTGCGAACAAGATCATGATGAACATCGTGGCGCCGCTGCCGGTCGAGGAGCAGATCCGCCTCGTGGCCGCCATGACGACGATCGACCGCATCGTCAACCAGCCCGGCCGTTTCGAGCAGCAGGTGATGGCGCCGTTCACGATCCGCCCGCACCGCCTCGGCGATATGGGCCGCATCATCCACAGCTGCGCCGTGCAGTTCGCGGCCGATTACGGCTGGAACCATGAATTCGAGGCGGAGCTTGCGACGCTCGCGGGTGATTTCGTGCGCAAATACAATCCCGCAACCGACCGCTGCTGGGTCGCGGAGATTGACGGGCTTCTCGTCGGATCGGTCTTCCTGCGCGCGGTGAACGACAACACGGCGGAAGCCGTGCTGCCCTATGTGACGCCGGAAGCGCGCGGCATGGGCATCGGCACGCATTTGCTGGAGGCCGCGAAACTGTTCGCCAAGGAAGCGGGCTACAAGAAAATCCTGCTGCGCACGGAAAGCGTGGTCGATTTCGCAGGCTCGATGCTGAAACAGGCGGGGCTCAGCCTTGTGCGCGAAACGCCGCATCGCCGCTTCGGCCGCGACAGCGTCGGGCAGGACTGGGAACTGATCCTCGCGTAAATCTTCTTTTTAGGAATTCGGGCGCGGCGCTGCAGGTGCTTTCGCAGGCGTCAGTTTATCCGGCACCGGTTTATATTTCATCGTCAGGTAGCCAAGGTCGATTTTCGACAGGTCATAGGAATTGTCGATGATCTTGCCGTTCGATGCGCGGTCGAAATAGGCGAGGGAACGGATAAACGCATCCGCCGCTTTTTTCAGTCCCGGATCTTCCTCCAGCAAGCCTTGCTTGTGCATGGCGAGCGTCAGGTAGAGATAACGGTTGCCGCGCGGCATATTGTCGGGGAATGCGTCGTGGTTGCGCGCGTCGATATCGGTCAGCAGCGCGTGCAGGCGGTCGAAAGCGGCTGCGTCCTGATGCGCGTCGAAAATGCGCTGCTCGCCGCGCTGGAAGGTGAAGGTCGATGCATGGCCGTAATCGCCGCCGACCGCGCCGTTGATCGCGCGCGCATGGGCCACGATGGTCGCGGCCTCGTTCAAAAGTTTTTCGTCCGTGCCGCGCGCCTTCATCACCTTGAAGGCGTAAAGATCGGCGTCCGATTCATTCGCAAGGCCGTAGGCCGATTTATCCTGGTCGCCGTGGCGCGCCTCGTGCAGCATCACGAACTGGAACAGGATGTCGCGCAGTATTTCGCGGTCGCTCTGGAATTCCAGCTTCTGGCCGTTCACGCCCGAAAAATCACCCATGAAGCGCGTCAGCGAAAAATCCCCGGGCGGGCGGATGTAGACGGTGCGCTGCGCCGCCGGATCATCGTTCGAAATCGAAAACGCGTCCAGCTTGTTGCCCGGCAGCATGTCGGTGAAACCCTGCCACAGCATGCCGGTGTACAAAAACGGCGTCGCGATCGTCAGCGGAATGGCCGCGATCCCGCCGTCTTTCATGCCTTCATGCCAGGTGATTTTGGTGGCGTTTCCGGCGAGATGGAACGGGTAGAGCGGGTTGAAGCGGTCATAAACGCGGATTTCTTGCGCGTGGAAATTCTGCGAAAAATCGCCCGCAAAATTCTTCTCCGCCATAAAAGTATCGAGTTTTGTGGACACGAGATCGGGCGCGTATTGCAAGCCCGTCGACAGCGCGGCGGAAGCGGCAAAGGCGATGCCGAGTTTGCGCAGGTGGCTGCGGCGCACCTTTTTTATGACGGCTTTTTGGACAAATTTATTGTTAACGATTTCAGCGGGCACTTCGTTTTTCGCGGGCGGTTTCGCCTTCATTCCGAAGGCGGCGCGCAGCTTGTTTTTGAGCCCGTCGAGCATGTTTTTCCATTGTGCGAATTTGATGATGCAACGTAACCGAATTTCACATTTCCGTCAATTATCGAAATTATGCGGTTTTATAAATCACTGAAACGGAATGATATTTTTTATCGCGTAAAAAAGATACGGTGCCGGAGCGGTGGCTTTTCCATGGGTTTTCTACGGTTCTGCGCACATACCCTTTTTTGATTCACAAGCGATTTCAATGGCTTAAAAATTCCATTTTTTCGAAATTCGCAAAGCTGTTTCGTGATATATCAATAACTTGTGAAATCCGGTCATCCGGCATTTGGAGTGGAAAATGAAGGTCATTATATACGGCGCAACAGGCATGGTCGGGCAGGGGGCGCTGCGGGAATGCCTGAATGACGCATCGGTCGAGGCCGTGCTGTCGGTCGGGCGCACGGCGACGGGCGTTCCGCATCCAAAGCTGAAGGAATTGCTGGTGCATGACCTTGCCGATTACCGCAACCTCGATGAAGGCCTCTCCGGCTATGACGCCTGCTTCTTCTGCCTCGGCACGACGGTCGCGGGGAAAAGCGAGGCGGAGTACCGCCGCGTGACCTATGGCTTCACGATGGCCGCCGCCGAAACGCTCGCGCGCCTCAACCCGCAGATGACGTTTGTTTATGTCTCCGCCGAAGGCGCCGACAGCAGCGAAAAAGGCCCGATCATGTGGGCGCGCGTGCGCGGCGAGCTCGAGAACGCGCTGCAGCGCCTGCCGTTCAAGGCGGTCTATATTCTCCGCCCCGCGCTCATCCAGCCGCTCGACGGCATCCAGTCGAAAACCAAGGCGTACCGCGTGATGTATAGCGCGATCAAACCGCTGCTGCCCCTCCTGAAAAAACTCCTCCCGTCCTATGCCACCGACACGCGCGTGCTGGGACGCGCGATGATTGTGCTGGCGGGGAAGGGGTATGGGAAAAAGGTTTTGAGGAGTAAAGAAATTAATAGGCTATAGATTAAAAAACCTAAATTCTGCTAACTATTTAAAGTGGAAAATAGGACATATACAAAAAATATTACTGACAAGGTCACTAAAATTTGCTTTGTCACGAAAAAAACAAAGCGTGCGTTGTAGGTTATGCTTGATGAATCGTAGCTATAATTACCTTTTTTATTTTTAAGTGCTTTTCTTACAGAGATGTATCCGGCCAGAAATTGAAAATAGTCAGAGGCAATTGCAAATGACGCCGATAAGGCTGATGCAATAATCCAGTATTGATTATTCTCCAAAAGTGTTTTTACAAAAACTGCATCAGAAGTAAAAAGCGCATAACATGTAGCTACTATGCCGAAAGAAATGTATCGACAAAGTTCAGTGACATTTTCAGTCACATGCTGCTGTTGATCTAATACGTCTTTATAGTGTTCGTCAGAATTATTATTCATTAACATCACATTCGTTAATTAACGCTAGGTCCCGGATCTCTCGTGCCGCGACGTTTTTTCTTAGCCGACGCAGTTTTTTTTGAGGCAGAGGCCTGCTTCTTGTAGGCGACGCGCCGGAGTTCTAATCGGGAGCCATCTTTGGTTTCTATATAGCGTTTTTCGATTTTAGGCTTTGCAGGCACTTTCTTAATTCTCATCTTGAGAACTCTAAATGCTCCAGCCTTCTTTTCTTTTGCTTTAAGGGTTGATAAAGCATCAATCACTTTTACGACTGTAGCTTTGGATAAGCCTGTGGATCTTGCGATCTCTTCAATTAATTTCTGTTTTGGAATTTTTGTCATATGCAGCCTGATACTGATTAAATGATAACGAACTGGCCTTACGTTAGCTCAAAGCTTTTTAATTAGTAACCCTAAAACTCCCCATCACCGGCGTATGGT
>JAQSWE010000030.1 GCA_029266795.1 Alphaproteobacteria bacterium
AATGTTGTTCGCCGTGACCTCGATCTGCTGTTGCAGGGCCATCTGGTGCGATATGCCGATATAAGTGATGTTTTCCATTGTCAGACCACCTTGTTCTTTTGCACCTGCCCCGTTTTTGTTTGTCGGTTGCAGGCGTTTAACCCGAATAGACTGATGCGATAACCATGCCATTTCCGATTATTGTTGTTTTTCAGTACCTTAAGACGAAACAACCCGTTCGACTTGCCCGAAAGCGGTGAGGAGAAAAGAGTACGGCGGAAATTTTTGCCGTGATCGAGGCGCGAAAAACAAATTTTACGAAATCGCGCCGCACAGCCGCGTTGCCCCTCGATAAAATGCGACTGACAAAATATATTAATCGTGGCACGATATATGCAGGGTTTTAAGGAGTTTAAGGGCAATCCCTCACATGGGTTGCCATAAGAAATTGGGGTCTTAATGGCTGACGCTAAAAAAGCCAAAAGCGATGACGGCGCTCTGAAAGCCGATCCGAAGAAACCGGGCGCGCCGGTGCCGGAGGGCGAAGCGCCCGCCGTCGAGGGCGCGGAGGGCGAAGCGCCCCCGTCGAAATTCGGCAAAAAGAAAATCATCATCCTCGCGCTTGTGCCGATCCTCATCCTCGCCGGCGGCGCCGGTGCTGCGTGGAAGATGGGCTATCTCGATAAATTTCTGCACAAGAAAATCGACTGCAGCGCGATCCAGGAAGGCGATGCGGACTATCAGGCCTGCATCGAGGAAATGGCGAAGGCCCAGAGCGGCGGCGCGCCCGGCGTTTTCATGGCGATCCCTGACATGATCGTGAACCTCAACAGCACATCCAAACAGCCGCGCTTCCTGAAAGTCGCGCTGAAGGTGGAGCTGGAGGATTCAAAATCCGAAAAAGCGTTCGAGATCATCATGCCGCGCGTGGTCGACCAGTTTCAGGCTTACCTGCGCGAGTTGCGCGTGGAAGACCTGCGTGGATCATCGGGCATGTACCGCATGAAGATTGAGCTTTTGAGCCGCGTGCGCGCGGCTGCGCCCGACATTAAAATCCGCGACGTCCTCTTTCAGGAGTTCCTTGTCCAATGACAGCACCCCCGAAAAATCCGTCTGACGTAGAGGTCACGGCCGAAGACAAAATGAAGCTGGAACAGGAATGGGCCGCGCAGCAGCACGACGAAGACGCGCCGCAGGACGAAGGCCGCATTCTTGACCAGAAAGAGATCGACAGCCTGCTGGGCTTCGACGATCCGGGCGGCAAGGCCGAAAAAACCGGGATCATGGAGCTGATCAATTCGGCGCTTGTCAATTACGAGCGCCTGCCGATGCTGGACATCGTCTTTGATCGTCTGGTTCGCTTGATGTCCACCTCGCTGCGCAACCTGACATCCGACAACGTTGAAATTTCGCTCGACCATATTTCATCCGTACGCTTCGGCGACTACCTCAATTCTATTCCTCTTCCCGCCATGCTCGGCATCTTCCGCGCGGAAGAATGGGATGATCATGGGTTGATGGTCATCGACAGCTCGTTGATCTACTCCATCGTCGACGTGCTGCTCGGCGGCCGCCGCGGCACATCCGCGCTGCGTGTGGAGGGCCGTCCCTACACCACGATTGAAACGAAGCTGATCGAGCGCATGCTGCATGTCGTGCTGAACGACCTGTCATCCGCATTCGACCCGCTCTCGCCCGTCAGCTTCCGCCTCGACCGTATCGAAACAAACCCGCGCTTTGCGACGATTACGCAGAGCAACAATGCCGGCGTTCTCGTGCGCCTGCGCATCGATATGGGCGACCGTTCGGGCCGCGTCGAGATCATGATCCCCTACGCCACGCTGGAACCCATCCGCGAGCTTCTGCTGCAGATGTTCATGGGGGAAAAATTCGGCCGCGATACGATTTGGGAAACCCACCTGACCCGCGAGCTGTTCCAGACGGATATCCAGCTTTCCGCTATCCTTGGCGAAACGACGATTCCGCTCGATGACCTCGTAAATCTTCAAATCGGCTCTACCTTTATGCTGAACACCCGGCCGAATGACTTGATCGAGATGCGCGTTGGCGAACATGCGATGTTCATGGCCAAAGTTGGCCAGAAGCAGGGCCAGATCGCCTGCAGCATCGAGGAATATATCGAGCCCGAAAAGTCCGAGGACCAGTAAATGAACCCGATGGTCGGCCTGATTTTCGACGTTGTGATTTTGGCCGCGCTTGGCGCGACAATCCTCTATGCCCGCCGGCTGTCGGAACAGTTCAACCGCATGCAGGCGGACAAGCAGGCCTTCGAGCAGCTGATCGCGGCTCTGAACCTCGCGTCATCCCGCGCGGAGGGTGCGATCAAGGCGCTGAAGGATGCCGTGCTGTCGGGCGGCGATCAATTACAAGATAAAGTAAACAAGGCGCGCGCCTTGTCGGACGAGCTGGAAATTATGATTCAGGCAGGCGATAATCTGGCCGAGCGCCTGTCTGGCGCTGCCGAAAATTCACGCCCTAAACAGCAAAGCCTCCCGCCTGCGCGTTCCCGCGCCGATGAGGTCGAGGATGCGGATGACACGCCGAAGCCCCGCACCCGCGCGGAAAAAGAATTGCTGGAGGCGCTGAAGGCGAAGCAGCAGTCATGACAGAACAGAAAAAAAAGAAACGCTGGCCGTTCAGTATCTTCAGCGCCCTGATGGTGGTGGCCGGCGTCGCCTTCGCCTTCCGCCTTGTCAACGTCGTAACGGTGATCGGGCAGGAAGCCGGGCTGACGCGCGACGCAGATGCGCAGGAAACGGTCAACGAGAACCCGCCGCCGCTGACCAAGGAAGAATTGCAAAAGGCTGTCGCCGACACCGCGCGCCAGACGGAAGAGCTGCCGGATGCCGCGACACCCGCGACAACCTCCACACCGCCCGCCTCCACCGCGCAGGCGAACCCGCCGCCGCCGGATGATGAAGACACGCGCGCCTATACCGCGTCGGAAGTCGAGGTGCTGCAATCCCTCTCCAAGCGCCGCGACGAGCTCGACAAGCGCGAGCGCATGATCGGCGAGCGCGAAGCGCTGCTGACCGCCGCAGGTCAGGAAGTCGACCACAAGATTGCCGAGCTCAATCGGCTGAAAGGCGAAATCGAAGCCCTGCTGGGCAAGCAGCAGACGATGGAAGAAGAACGCCTCGTCAGCCTCGTTAAAATTTACGAGGGCATGAAGCCGAAAGAGGCCGCGACCATTTTCAACACGCTCGACCTCGACGTGCTGCTGGAGGTTATCGGCCGCATGAACGAACGCAAGGCGTCGCCGATTCTGGCGGCGATGGACCCCGACAAGGCGCGCATCGTTACCATCCGCTTATCCGAAAAAGAAAAACTTCCGGTGGCGGCACCCGCAGGCAAGCCTAGTGCCGCAGCGCCTGCCGAAACTCCGCTCAACCTGCCCAACCGCAACGCCCCCACTCCTTAACATTTGATTAACCCGGCTGAGCGACAATAGCCTTTAGGGGGCGCATCAATCGTGACCGTCGACAAGGACATGCATATATTGGTCGTGGATGATTTCTACACGATGACGCAGCTTGTGCGCGGCCTTTTGAAAAGTCTTGGCTTCCGCAATATCGAGGAGGCGCGTGATGGCGCTTCGGCCCTGCAGAAAATGGCGGAGCAGAGTTACGGCCTTGTCATTTCCGACTGGAACATGAAACCCATGAGCGGCATCGACCTGCTGCGCGCCATCCGCGCTTCGGGCGACACCGTGCCGTTCATATTGGTGACGGCGGAGAACACTGTCGAAAACGTGCTGGAGGCGAAAGCCGCCGGCGTGAACGGCTATATCATGAAGCCGTTCAATGCGGGGACGCTGAAGTCGCGGCTGGTGGCTGTGCTAGGCGAGTTCTAGCCCCTTCTGTCACCCGCACATCATCTCTATCCATCTTCTCCCGCGTTAACTTCGCCTGCGGGAATTTTTCCTCGACGACATTTCTTAGAAATCCGTCAGCCTCCGTCTTCACCTTCTGGCGTCCTTCAGGGTGATGCCAAGTCTTCGCATAGGCCTCGATGATTTCGCCCTGCTGCTCCAGCCCGAAATCGGAAAATTTTGAATCCTTCGTCAGCGTGAATTCATACTGGCCGAAATTCTTCAGCGGGTATTTCACGTTCACGCCCTGCCAGATATGCGTCATTTCATGCAGGAAGAAACCGAACTTGTATGCGCCTTCCGCGCTGTAATCGGCCGAGCGGATATTGTCGCCGAAGAAATCGACCTGATGGGTGAAGGGCATCACCGTGCCCTGCTTGCCCTTCATGAAATGAGTCCAGTGGGATGCATCCTTGAAGTGCTTGCGGATTTTTCCGGCATCCAGCTGGTCGCCGAAAATCTGCTCGACCGCCTGTTTTTCACCGAGGGTGAGTTTTTCGCCGCCGCTATAAACCGTCTGGATAAATCCCGCATAGCCGACCGTTGCGACCAGCGCGGTGCCCAGCACCGCCTTTGCAAATGTTTTCGACAGCTTGCCGATGCGCCGGAGGGTCGTCGTCATGTGCGCGTCGGCCTTTCCATCAATACGTGGGCGATCCGCTGCCGGAGGGCAGCTTGTGCTGTTTCGGCTGGCGATGCGCCTCGATATCGACGCGTTCGTTTCGCTTGGCCGCTGCAGGCACCCTGCTGTTATCCTGATCGGCAGCCGCGGCGGAAAACGCCGCCGCCAGCGACCGGATGATCAATTTGCCTTCGGCCAGCAATTCGACGTTGAATGCGGCGCGCAAGGCGGCCTCGCTCGTATCCTCGGCCTTGTCTTGCGCGGTTGCGACCAATGCCTTGGCGTTTTTCTTCCGTTCATTGGCCGGTATGCCGACCATGTCGAAAAATTCCTTGCCGAAGTCGAGGTATTGGGTAACCAGTTCGGATTTCAGTTTGCTGCGTGTTGTCATGTGGTGCTCCCGTTGCGTCCTGTGAAGCCTGTTTACCGTTTTAAAATCCTGGCAATCAGGTCTTGTGGTTGTTTTGGGAGCGCAAGGCTGGTCGACAGGCGAGAAACAAATCCACGTAAGGAAAACCGCTCTGTCCGGCGCAAATTATGCTCGGCTTGGGCTTCATTTAATATGAAAACTAATCCCTAGTCAATTCCAATGAAATATGCCATTGATAAGTTTGGATATTTAGGCGGCGCGGGGCGGTTTGGGCTGCTGCGCACGTGTCGCCGCACGCCCCGCATCCTGCCGATCCAGATTCTCGCGTGTGATTTTGGCCTGCGGAAACTGCCGCTCGACCACATCGCGCAAAATCCGGTCTTCATCACTCTTGGGCAGTTTGCGTCCGTCGGGGTGGATCCAGCGTTCCGCGTAATGCTCCACCAGCTCGGCCTGCTGTTCCGTGCCGAACTGGCCGAAGCGCGCGCCTTCAATCAGCTGATAATCGTAACGGCCAATGGCGTGATGGGAAAAACGCATATGCTGCCCCTGCCAGACATGCGTCGCTTCATGCAGGAAAAAACCGTACATATGGCGGCGGTCCTTGCTGTAATCGTCCGACCATGCGGATGGCGTGAAGAAATCGATATGGCTGAACGGCGGCAACACCGTGCCCTGATATTTGCGGAAGAAGTGGGTGGGGTCGTCCTGTTCCTTGAAATGCTTGCGGATGCGGTCGGTATCCACCTGATCGCCGAAAATCTGGTGGACGGCCTGCGCCTCCCCCGGAGTCAGCGGCTCGCCCTTGCCCGCATAGGCAAGGCCATGGATGCCCGCATAGGCAACCCCGCCTGTCAGCAATACGCCTGCGACAGCCTTGGCGAAAATCTTCGCCAATTTCTTCATGCGTTTAAACGCCATCAATCCTCACCCCGTAACTGGTGCATCATGAATCTATGTATGTGATTGAAAGGCTATCATACGTTCAAAATCGGTCAATGGTGTTTCGGAAGAGATTGATTTTGCAGTGCAGCAGGACTAAATCTTGGTTATGAAGAAAGAAACACGCAGCGATGTTTTGATTATCGGCGGCGGGCTCGCCGGATTGACCCAAGCCGCAGTGCTGGGCCGCGCGGGCGTCGATGTGACGATCATCGACCGCGAACCGCCCTCGGCGCATTTGAATGCCGCCTATGACGGCCGCACCACCGCGATTTCCTTCGCCTCGCACCGCGTGCTGCAGGCAGCGGGCGTGTGGGATGTGATGACCAAGGATTGCTGCCCCATCCTCGACATCCGCGTAGCGGACGGCACCGCGCCGCAGTTCCTGCATTTCGCAACGGATGAAGACGCGAATGGCGAGCCCTTCGGCTGGATCATCGAAAACCGTTTGCTGCGCAAATACCTGTTCGAGAATTTGCGCGGGATTAAAAACGTCACGCATCTCGCGCCTGTCGAAATTTCGGGCTTCACCAATACGCCCGCGAGCGCAGGCGTTACCCTGAAGGACGGCCGCGCGCTTACAGCGCCGCTGCTGATCGGCGCGGATGGCCGCCATTCGGCGACGCGCAAGCATCTGGGTATCGGCGTGAAGGAATGGTCCTATGGGCAGGCGGCGATCGTCTGCAACGTGGCGCATGACCTCGACCATGAAAATGTCGCGCTTGAACATTTTCTCCCCGCAGGTCCTTTCGCCGTGCTGCCGATGACGGATGACGAGAACGGCAATCACCGCTCATCCGTCGTCTGGACGGTCGAGGAAAAAGACGTCGCGAAAATCATCAAGCTATCGCCCGAAAAATTCGACGCAAGGCTGCAGGAATTATTCGGCGACCAGCTGGGCAGCGTCGAAGCCGTATCGAGGCCGATGTCCTACCCGCTCGGCCTGATGCATGCCGACAGCTATACCGGCCCGCGCACAGCATTAATGGCGGAGGCCGCGCATGTCATTCACCCGATCGCGGGACAGGGGCTCAACCTGTCCATGCGCGATATCGCCGTGCTGTCGGAGCTGGTCGTGAATCACCTGAAGCTGGGACTCGACACCGGCACGCCGAAGTTACTGGCAGATTACGAAAACTGGCGACGCGTCGATACACTCTTGATGGCAGGCTTCACCGATGTGCTCAACCGCCTGTTCTCCAACAATATGCAATCGGTCGCGTTGGCCCGCGATTTAGGCATTGGAATCGTTGATAAAATTCCGACCCTCAAAGGGTTTTTTGCCCGTCAGGCAATGGGGATCGGGGGCACCGCGCCCAAAATCATCCGCGGTCTCCCCCTTTAACCTTTTATTCATTTGATATTTATAGGTTTTTTTCTTGACGATTTTGGGACTCTTGGGCAATCTAGAGTCTCAGGCTCTTGAAAAACAAGGATAAGCGCACGCCATGACCAAATCAGAATTGATCCTCAAGCTGGCCGAATTGAACCCGCATCTCTACCAGAGCCATGCGGAGCAAATCGTGGACACCATTTTTGAAGAGATTACAAAGGCTTTGGCGAATGGCAGCCGCGTTGAACTGCGCGGCTTCGGCGCATTCTCGGTCAAGTCCCGCAAGGCGCGCATGGGCCGCAACCCCCGCACCGGCGAAACCGTCAAAGTTGACGACAAGCGCGTGCCGTTCTTCAAGATCGGCAAGAAAATGCATGAACGCCTGAACGGTATCGTTTCCGACGGCGAAGACGACATGAAGGACTAATCGCGGGAGTTTTCGACCGTGAAGTACCTGACCTGGCTGATCACCATCCCGTTAACCATTTTTACCGTGCTTTTCGCGGTGTCGAATCCTGCGGAAGTTTCCGTGGGCATCTGGCCGCTGGAAGAAACGCGTAAAATTCCCGCCTGGCTGCTCGGGCTTGGCATGGGTGGCGTCGGGTTTTTCCTCGGCGCATTGTTCGTCTGGATATTGGCGCAGCGTGCTCACTTCCGTTACTGGCAGGAACAGCGGCGCGCCGCGCGGCTGGAAAAAGAACTGGAAGCGCTGCAGGCGAAACATGCTGTTGTTAAAACAGAAAACGTCACCGCCCTGCCCGCTGCACCCGCGGTGCCGGCACCCGCGCGCCTCAAACTCCGTTAATTAGAATTGCGGCTGCGGCTGCAGCTTCAGCACATTTGGCGTATAGGGGCGCACATAGCCAAGGCGTCGCATCGCATGGTCGATCGCATCGCGCGTCTCGGGATCTTTTTCAGACTGCTGCTGGGTTTTGAGCGCATCGAGCACAGGCGCGGCATCGGCGCGGTTGGTGGTCGCGGTCAGCAAGCCGTCAACGATATGGCGGCGGTAAAGCGGGTCTGTTTCCTGTGACAGGGCATTCAGCAAAATCGGTGCGGCGATATTCGCGCCGACGGTATCGAGCGCCGCGATATGTTTCAGGTTGAGGATGCTCAAGCGCCGCTGGTCGCGCGTGGACGCGCCGTCCAGCTGGTTTTCAATCACGACAGCAACCGCGGCAGGATGTTTTTCAGACAGGCGCGCAAGCCCGTTGGCATTACCCGACAGCGCCTCGATACGGCCGCCCTTTGCAAAGCCGTTCGCGAGCGCCTCCAGCGCGGCGGTGAAGGACGAAACGTTGTAAAGCGCGATATTGGTGATGTTTTCGGCAATTTTATGCGCCGCGAAACCGTCGGTTTCATTCGCCGCCGCCTGTTGCAGCTGCTTCACCGCTGCCGTCGATTGCGAGGCGTGCTTCGTACCCAGCTGGCCTAAATTCTGCGCGTAATCGACACGCGCGAAGGAATCTTTTTCATTGAGGATCAGCTGGCCGATCGCATCGACCGCGAGCGGTGCTGCCGCTTCCGACGCCAAACCAAGCTGCAATATCGCGCCCTTCTGGTAGCCGCGCGCGTAGTCATCCGTCTCGCGGCCCAGCAGCATCGAAATCGCGCCGGCCGCATTCACCGTCTGCGACGAATGCGCGAGGCCGATATCGCGGATCAGCCCAGCCGCCATATATCTCATGCCGGCATCGGTATCTGTGGCGAATGCGCCGAGAATAATCGCGGTCGTGTTGCCGCCTAAAACTTTTGCATCTTTCACCGCCGCATCGCGCAGCAGCTTCGCGGTAATCCAGCGCGAACCGTAGTCGGTGATATTGGGCAGCGCATCGGCCAGTTGCTGGGCCGCTGGCGTCGATGCGCCGTTGAAAGTTTTGGCATAGGCGGCAAGATCGTTGCGTGCCTCTTCGCGTTCCGTGATCGTCGTATTTTTCTGCGCGAGGCGGTTGAGTGTGTCGCGCAGGTTAAAATCGTCGTTGGAAGCGGGCATGATGTTCTCGTCTGTTGTTTCTATTGTCTCGTCCCTTGGGGTTTTTCGCCGGAAGGGTCGAAAAAAGACGGTATTACTAAAGGTTACGCCTCGGTTAATGTTATGTCAATTAATCCGTTATTAACTATTTTAACTGTTTGAATTAACTACTCTATTCTGATATGTTTTTCATATTATGACCGACTCGCTTGTAGATCCAGAACTCGTTTTCACCGCCATCCGCAACAGCGATGTGGTGCTGTTCGAGTCGTACCTGAAACAGGGCACGAATACCGAAGCGCTGAACGGCAGCACCAACACGATGCTGCTCTTCACCTGCGTTCTGGGCAAGGCGCATATGTCGAGCCTGCTGGTGAGGGCGGGCGCAAATGTGAATGCGCAAGGCCACAACAAAATGTCGCCGCTGATGATGGCAATGTCGTTCGGCATGAACAGCCTTGCCGAAGAGCTGCTGGAAAAAAATGCGGATACGACGCTCACCGATAAATTCGGCAACACCGCGCTCGACTACGCGAAAAAATCGGACAACATGGTGGGCGCTGCGCTGCTGCTGAAACGGCTGCCGCCTGTCGAGGTGCAGGCCGAGATGTTCCGCGCACTGCAGGATGATGACCTGCCGGTTTTGAAGGTTCTGGTCAATGAATGCGGCGCGGACCTGACGATGAAGAATGAGCGCGGCGTTCCCGCTTATGATGTCGCGGAAATGGCGAATGATATGGAGATTATCGACTTCGTGCGGGCCGCGACCGCACGGCATAGCGCGAAACAATTAGCGGCAGGTATCGGCGCGGGCCATGCCGCGCCCAAAACCGCGCGTTTCAAACCAAAATTCTGATTGCGCGTAAAAGCGCGGGCCTTAAGAACCTTTGCCGCCGGCCTTGTAGCTATCAAGGAATCCCTTGAACATATCGACTTCGCCCGCGATCTTCAAAATCGTGTCGCGGTCGGAAAGTTTCGAGCTGCCGCCCGTGCGGGTCACGACGCGGAAAGTATCACGCTGCGATGTCGCATCCATCGGCGACAGGTAGCGCGACTTGATATCGGCGAGACCCGCCGTGTCGCCCGCCAGCTTGTAGCCGACCGCCGTATTGATGACCAGCTGCGCATCCGCTTCCGTCAGACCCTTGTCGCCATCGGGCAGCATGCCCTGCAGCGTCGCCGCCGCCTCTTTCCACTTGCGCGCACGCCACAGCACATCGGCCTTGAGTTTCAGGGCATCGGTCGAGGTGGAGGAAGCCAGCGCCGCAATCGCATCATCGGGCCGGTTCAGCTGCGACATCGCCCGCGCGCGGAGCAAATTGCGCTCTTCATTCACCTGCGGTGTCGCGTCGCCGCCGGCGTTGGACAATGTCGCCAGCGCTTTTTCGGGGAGGGAGTCGAGCAGGTAAACGGCCGCGAGTTTATTATAGGTGGGCGCCACGCGCGCCTGCGGGACGTTGCCGCCGCGCAATTGTTCTTCCAGCAGCTGCGCCGCCTTGCCCAGCAGATCCATTGTGATCAGGTTGTCAGCAAAGTTGAGCGTGGCAATCGCGCCCTGCTCCCCCTCCGGCATATAGGCGGAAAAGCCGCTATAGATAGAGACCGCTTCCAGCGGCGGCACGTCTTTTGCGCCGCCATTCACGAAGAGGTCCGTGAAGACGCGCGCCATTTCATCCTTGATGGGCTGGCTGTCGTCGCGCAGGTTGTCGGCGAGGAGCGCTGCGGTTTTCAGGTCTTCCAGACCGGTCAGATATTTGCGATCCGCGATCTTCACGCGGCCGAGGCTTTGCAGGACCTGGATTTCCAGCCCGTCGCCGCGCCACGCGAAACGCAGGCTATCCAGCTCGTCAATCGCGGTTTTTGCGGGGATGATTTTTTCCTGATAGCGCAGCATCGCCATCGCGAGACTGGCCTTGGTGTGATAGAGGCGGTCCAAACCAAACGCAACCGGACGCCACAGCCTGATCGCTTCCTGCGGATTACCCATCTGGCGCGCGGCTTCGCCCTTCAGGTACTGGATCGCCGCCGCGTAATGTGGATCGAACCCGCCCTCCATCGTGTCGAGGGATGCCAGCAGCGCATTCGCGCGCTCGGCGTTGCCGAGGCGCAGCGCGGATTCGGCCATATAAATCGTAAAGGGTGCCGCAATATTTTCGGGGTATTGCAGCAGCAGGCGGTTGTCGGCAGGGAAGGCGCGGTTGGCCATGCGCCATTGTTCGGTCGCCGCCGCCGCGTAGCCGACCCACAGGTTCACTTCGCCATGCTGCTGGATCGCGGGATGCGACAGGTCGGCAATCGCTTCGTCGTAATGCCCCGCCATGGCCGATGCCGCGCCGCGCAGCGCGATGAAGTTGGGGTTCTTGGCCATTTCCGGCGTGTCAGTTTCGATCAGCCGCAGCATGCCGAGCGTTTCCTGCCCGAAATTATTCGCGAAGTAGAGCAGCGCGAGTTTCATGAGCAGCGCGTTTTTTTCTTCCGGCTTTTTTGCCTCTGCGATTGCGATCTGCAGCGCGCGGACGTTTTTGTCGAGCTGCATCAGCCCGCCCTGCCGCCAGTTGGGGAAGTCGAACAGCCGCGCTTCGTCGCGTGAACCGGCGCGCTCCGCACTGGTTGCGACAGCGGCGGGGCCGGCGGTCGCGCCGGGCGTCGCGGTGATGCCGTTCGGCGAGGAGATCAGCACGAAGTTGTCGAGGCGCGTGACCTTCAGGTTATCGCTCAAGGGGCGCACGACCATGCCGATGGAGGCAGGCAGGATTTCAAGGTCGGCGTAGCGGCGCGGCTGGTCGATGCGCTGCTGCTGGTCTTCGGATGCGATGGCATAGAGGGTGTCGCCGACCGCAGGATCGGTGAATTCGATGACGCGGCTTGCGCCCTTGATTTCCGCCATCAGTTTCACATGGCCTGTCGATTCATCGACGACAGTGTTGATGCGGTTCTGCGCGGGCATCTGGTTGGCACGGTTCGACAGGCTGATGCGCCATGTCAAATTCTGGCGCTCGACGCTCACATATCGTTGCTGGGGAAGCCCGTAATGATAGCCGGTCGCGCCCTTCATTTTGATGATGCGCGGATTGCCGAGCAGCGCGGCTTCGGTGCCAGACGCGGAGGGGTTGATCGCGCCCGCCGCTTCGGTATCGAGCACGATCCATAAATTGTTGAAGCGCGTGAAGACGGCGAGACGCGCGGGCTCGATGGTGGAAATCGTGATGACCGTCGGCTCCATCTGCGGTTCGGGCTTCTGGATGGACGCGGCAGCAACGGGCGGCGCAGTATCTGCCGGGGGTGCCGCATCGACGATGACGGGCGATGCGGGCGTGTTCGGCGCGCCCGGCATTTTCTTGTCGATCGCGTCGCTGACGGCGGCGATTTGCGCATCCAGCTGCTTGTCGATGACGGTTTCCGGCGGCACTTCTTCAGCCTTCACCTCAGGCTTCGCGACAGTTGCGGGTTTTTCCGCAGGTTTTGCGGCCGCGACAACGGGCTTCGTATCCGGCACCAGCTTCACCGGTTTCTTGCTTTCATCCGCGGAATCGGCGAAGGCGCGGTCGGCGGCGTTTTTATCGGGCGCGGGTTTTGGTTCGACTGATGCTGTTTCTTGCGGCGCGGGTTTCGGGGCGGGCTTGCCGGGATAGAGGTCGATCACGATCTGTTTTTCGATGCGGAAGTCTTTCGCGGTTGCGCCGCCGCGCAGCGCGATTGTCATGCGCGTTGTGCCGTCATTTTCATTCACGGTCTTGATGCTGCGGATCAGCTTTTCGGTGTCGGCGGGAATTTTAAACGAGGTTGCGGAATCGAATACGATGACGAGGTTGTCACCGTCGCGCGACACGCGGTAGGCGGTCAGCCCCTTGAAATCGAAAACGACGCGCGTGAATTGCTTGTGCACGCCGATGCGCACGGCGACGGGCGACGTGTCCTGCGCAAAGGCAAAGGGCAGCGGCGCGGCACAGGCAATCGCGCCCGCCACAAGGCATGGCAGCCACCGTCTATGCCAGACATCCGAAGCCCGCGTCATGCTGTTAAAAAATCATCCCCTGCCGAAACCAAAATCCCGTTCCCATGTTACACGAAAAACTGAGGAGAATCAGTCGGTAAGAATGGAAACCTCTCTATTTTAACATAAAGCGCGCAACGGTCAGAGCAAGCAGCGCGCGTAATACAAAAAACCCCGGCATCTCTGCCGGGGTTTTTGAATTCAATCCAAATGCCGCTTAGTAGTTCGGCTTGATCTTCTTCACGGGCAAGTCCGCCGCGACCGGTTCGTCGTCGATCATTTCGATCATGCCGTTTTCGGTCATGGAGAAACGGGCGGAGAAAAGCGCGTTGCCGTAGAGGACCATCGCGGAGGCTTCAAACGCGCCTTCGGCGGTCTTGCCTTCGAAAGCGGCGGGGCGGATCGCGCCTTCGATCACTTTCTTGGTCGATTCATCCAGCTTGCCCTTGTCGAGCGCGGGATGGTCGAGGCTTTCCACGATCAGGAAGGGGCCTTCATCGCCATGCACGAAGTAGCAGAAGAAGCGCAAGTATTCGAGGCTGTTGGCATCGGAAATCTTGATGGGGTCGGCTTCGTTCGCGTCATGGATGGGCGCGGAAGA
>JAQSWE010000260.1 GCA_029266795.1 Alphaproteobacteria bacterium
CGCCAAAAGTGCCGCCGACGAGCCCGAGGAACACGCCGCCTGCGACGCCCCAACCGCCGAGGCCGGCAGCAGACGCGATAAATCCGCCGGCAATGCCGCCCGTCACGAAGACGGCCGCGCCGATCAGCACCGCGGTGCCAAGGGCTTTAAGGCCCTTCAAGGCGCCTCTTTTCAGTTTTTCGTCATCCATCATTTATCTCCAAAAGAATTGTTATCCTGATCCCAATCGAGGTTATGGATAGGCAGTTATGGAGAACAGGTCAACCCCCATAATTAATCCAGTGATAACAGGAGGATCAGATGCCGCGCGTGAATTTCGGCTTGGGCGGCTTGGGTTTCAGCACCGGCACCGGTTTCGGCGGCGGTGTGAGCAGGACGGTGACAAGGCCGGGTTCTTCGGCGTTCACGGCGACGCCGATGCCGTGATGCCTGCAGGTTTCGAACAGCTTCTTCATGGGGGCGAACATCGCGGCGGGCGCGTTGCCGCCAAAGCCAGCTTGGGCAAGCTTGATCGCGCGGTCTTCGGAGAGTCCCCAGCGCTTCGGCTCTTCCATTATATATACGTGGCGGGCGGCCTTCGCGCGCTCGGCGTCGCCGATGAAACGCACATCCTGCGTCGCGGCCTTGAAGGCACGACCAAGGCCGGTGACTGTCGTGCGGTCATAGCTGATCACGCGCTGGCGGTTCGTGCCGGCTTCGGCGGCGTTGCGCGCGACCAGATCGGCCATGGATTCAATCCACTGCCCCACCACATCGATTTCGTTTGTCTGTGTCATGCCCCGCCCGTTTTAAAATCGGTATCATAATACTCATTGCGAAAGTTATGTCAATATACTAAACTATTTCAAAGGCATTACAGTGGCTTAATCTAAAATTCAGCTTTATGTATTATGATAAAGCCAAGTTATTGAAGGGGTTATCGTTGCAGAACCTGCCCGATGTCAACCTGCACTTCCACAACGCCGCCACCCGTTATCAGGGCGGCGCAATCCTTGTGATGATCGAACAGACGCGCGCGCTGGTGGATGCGTTCGGCCTTGGCGGACTGGCATTCGATAACGCGGTCGCAAGCGCGGCATTCCTGCGCACGATCAATCCCCGCACCCGCGCCGTGTTTTACGGCAGCGACAACGGCTTGCACGACATCGACCTCGATGACCCGAAAATTACCGGCGACCTGCCGCCAAAAAGCGCGCCGAACATTCCCGCCACCATGCGCGCAATCGCCGATCAATATCCGCATTCCAATCCCTGCAATCCGCTGCACATCATCATGATCTCGGCGGGCGGGCTGGGCAGCAACTACACTGAATCCATGAATGCGATGCTGGATGTGCTGCAAAAAGAAAACGCACAGGTGCTGCTGGATGTACTGCTGCTGCCCAATAGCGGGCAAAAACTGTTCCAGCAGATGGCGGGCGTGACAGCGAGCAAGATGTTGCATAACGGCTCGGAAATCGACCCGTTGAAACCCGCCCCCAATTTCTTCGCCATCCGCGCGCCCGACGACATCCCGCGTGAAATCGGCAATGCGGTCAACAAGCGCATTTCGCCCGAGAACCCAGAAAAATTCATGCTGGACCTTGTCTGCAGCATTGTCGGCCATGGCACCTGCGCGCCGCTCGCCTGCCCCGTCACAGCAAGCTTCACGAAGCAGCGCAAGCCGTGACGGGTCCATTTCCGCTCTCCGAAGAATTTCTGCGCCGCGCGCAAAAATACAGCGGCGGTCATGTGCATTTCCTGATCGACGGGTCGAACGTCGCGGCAGGAGGATATATGTTCAAGGAAAACGACCCGCCCGGTTTGCTGCTGGAAACCGCAATGCACCTGAAAATCGCAATGCCGCATACGGGATTTTCGGCTGCTTATTGGTCGGGCGACAAGGCGAAGGTCGCGGTCGACCTGTTCCGTCCTTCCACATGGCACAAGCTGATCCCGAAGGGCCGCGCGGCGATTGCCCCGGGGCTCGAGCAAGCCGCGCGCGATATCGCCGACGGCACATTGAAAACCCCGCTGCATATCATCGCCTTCACCAATATGGGCGTGAGCGACACCGGCGACGCGATCAACAGCTTCCGCAAACTGCGCGACCTGCCGGATGTGACGGTGGATGTGATCGTCCTGAACGACAGCATGAAATCTGGCTACACCGCCATCCGCAATTTAAGCGCCGAGAACCCGGCAAAACCCGTTCGCGATTTCGTGATTTTGTCACCTGATGATCTTGAAACCGCGATCCGAACATCTGTCACCAGCGCCACCGATAAAATCATGCAGGCGCGGGAAGAAGCCGAACTTGGCGGGCGCATTTATACGGCGGAGAGCGTCAGTGCCGCCCTGCACAAAGGCACGCCAAAGGGCGCGACTGCGCCCGTCACCGCCCACTTCAAGCGCAAAAACTAGGAATTATTCGATATCGACAGGCACGCCCGGCTTGTGCTTGGCGACGCGGATGCCAAGCGCGGATTTGATATGGCTGACGTTGGGCGCGGTCGTCAGGTGCGTGGTCAGGAACTTCTGGTAGCTATCCCAGTCTTCCGCCACGATCTTCATGATGAAGTCTGCTTCACCCGAAACAAGGTAACATTCCCGCACCAGTGGCCAGCTGCGCACCAGGTCTTCAAATTTCTTCAGGTCGGTTTCCGACTGGCTCGACAGGCCCACTTGGGCGAAAACGGTGACGCCAAAGCCGAGTGTGCTGGCGTCGATATCGGCATGATAGCCCTTGATGACGCCTGCTTCTTCCAGCGCGCGCACGCGGCGCAGGCAGGGAGGTGCGGAGATGCCGGCGCGCTGCGCCAGTTCCACGTTGGTCATGCGTCCCTGCTCCTGCAGGTCATTGAGGATTTTGCGGTCGATGCGGTCCAGTTTAACTTTGGGCATTTTGTTACTCGAAAATGGAGGTGAGGTTAGAATCAATCCCTGCAATGTAATAATATTATCAGATATTGGTTACAAGAGAAATAATTCCACTGTATCCCTTTCTGAAGCTTATATTTTCTATAATCACAGAAGGGGATGTGCAGTGCAGCAAAAGAGGCTTATATTGTGATTCTGAAAGGGAAGCAATATGGCAGAAAAGACCCCCATCACCTGCTGGATTATCACCGAAGGCATAACCGGCACCGAAAACCAGTGCATCGGGGTGGCCGAAGCCATGGGTATTACCCCCTTGGTCAAGCGCGTGAAACTCCGCTTCCCGTGGAAACAGCTGAGCCCCTGGCTCTCTTGGGGCCATGACAAAGCCCTCGCCGCTGACAGCGACCCCATCGCCCCGCCCTACCCCGATCTCGTCATCGCCAGCGGCCGCAAAAGCATCGGCATCGCAGCGCATATCAGGCGTGAAAGTCGCGGCAAGACCTTCGTGGTCCAGATACAGGACCCCCGCATAGACCCCAAGAATTTCGACCTCGTCGTCGTCCCGCAGCACGACCCCACGCGCGGCGATAACGTGCTGGTGACCAAGGCCGGCCTGCACCGCGTGACGGCCGATAAACTCGCCGCCGCCAAGGAAAAATACCAGCAGCATTACTCGAACATCCCCCATCCCCGCGTCGCCGTGCTGATCGGCGGTTCCAGTAAGGCGCATACCATGACGCCCGAAAACGCCAAGCTACTGGCCGTCCAACTGCTCCATCTGGCCGAAAGCCCGAACATCGGGCTGCTCGTGACCGCCTCCCGCCGCACGGGGGAAGAAAACTCCAAGCTTCTCCGCGACAC
>JAQSWE010000261.1 GCA_029266795.1 Alphaproteobacteria bacterium
GACGGAAGAAATCGCGGTGATGGACCTGCTTGCGCTCGCCGCTTTCGCGCTGCTGCCGAAAGACGACCTGACGCTGGCGACGCTGCTGAAATCGCCGCTTGTCGGTCTGTCGGAAGACGAATTATACGGGCTTTGCTATGGCCGCATGGGCAGCCTGCTGGGCGCTGTGCAGGCGCGACGCCCCGATATCGCGGCGTACCTGTATAAATGGGTCAATCGTGCGGGCGAGGCGACACCTTATGAATTTTTTGCGGAAGCCCTGAACACGCCCTGCTTCGCCGACAAAACCAGCGGCCGCCGCGCGTTCTATGGACGTCTCGGCGGCGATATCCACGACGCACTCGACGAATTCCTGAATGCCTGCCTGCATTACGAGCAGTCGCATACGCCGTCGCTGCAGAAATTCACCGACTGGTTCATGCGTGGCGAATCCGACATCAAGCGCGAGCAAGAGGCGCATCAGGCCGATCAGGTGCGCATCATGACCGTGCATGCGGCGAAGGGGTTGCAGGCGCCGATCGTGTTCCTGCCCGACACCGCCAAGAAACTGCACGACCATAACAAGGGCCGCATCCGCCTGATCTGGCCGCCGGAGAATGTTGCGGGCGATGCGCTCAACGTGCCGCTCTGGTCGCCGCGCGAGGAATTCGATGCGGATATCTATGCAAGCCTGCGCGATGCCGCGCGCGAGGGGCAGGAGGAAGAATACCGTCGTCTGTTATATGTTGCGCTCACGCGCGCCGAAGACCGCCTCTATGTCTGCGGCTACCAGACGCGCAAGAAACCGGCGGAAGACTGCTGGCATAAACTGGTTGAAACCGGCTTCCCCGCAACCGCAACGCCGCTGCCATTCCATGTCGGTGGCGAGCCGGTGGTGGATGACGAGGGCGCGGAATTGCAGGCGCGCTGCCACGGTTACGCGCAGGAAGCCGCGCACGAAAAATCGGATCATAAGAAGGCTGCGAACGACGCCCTGCGCGAGCCCGTGCCCGCTTGGGCGTTCAAGCCGCCCGCGGCGGAGCCCGAACCCTCGCTGCCGCTCGCGCCATCCAAACCGGGCGAAGACGAACCGGCGGTCAAAGGGCCGCTCGCGGGGGACGAGGATTACCGTTTCCGCCGCGGCATCCTAGTGCACCAGATCCTCGAAATCCTGCCCACGCTGCCGCAGGGCGCATGGGACAAGGCGCTGCCCGCTTACCTTGGGCGTCCTGCACTCGGCTTGAAGGAAGCGGAGCAGGGGCAGTTGGCAGGGGAGATTTTGGCCGTGCTGCGCCATCCCGAATTCGCGCCCATCTTCGGCGCGGGTAGCCGCGCGGAAACGCCGGTGGTGGGCATTGCAGGATCAAACCGCGTTCTGTCGGGGCAGATGGACAGATTGCTGGTGACGGATAAAGAGGTCTTGGTCATCGATTATAAAACCAACCGCCCGCCGCCGAGCCGCGTCGGGGATGTGCATGCCGCCTATCTGAAGCAGATGGCCGCCTACCGCGCGGTCATGCAGAAAATCTATCCCAACCGCCCCGTCAAATGCGCGCTGCTCTGGACCGACGGGCCGACCCTCATGCCTTTGCCGGACGCTTTGCTGGATAAGTACGCTCCGTAAATTCCATAATAATACTTAAATATCCATCCTAAAATTAAATGTCGTATTTAGCGGCCTCTGCCTAACTTTCAAATAGAAGCCCCCTTGACCCGCGCAACCTATGCGTTACGCTCGATACCCGTAGCATTTTGCAGCACCAAAAACCGTGACCGACGACACCACTTGCGCCCAAGGGAGGGCGCGACAATGGCCAGACGCAAAGGCACATCGCAGGACGCGCTGAAAGGCAGGCTCGAAACATTCACCGAGCCCGGCGACAGCGTCACCTTCTGGGCGTTCCGCGAGGAAGGCCGCATGGGTCATGACGGGCCGCTGCATCCCTTGCGCAAGGGCGACCTGCTCACCGTATTCAACGACAACGCCCGCTCCGACGAAGCATGGCACGGCGAGATTGATCTCGATTTCAAGACCTGCCGCGAACAAAACCCGCGCGCGACGCATATCACCGCGCAGCGTATCACCGGCCACGGCACCGTGCATGGCGTGCAAAAAGACGTTAATCCCAAGGATTGGGGCGATATGTTCACCGCCGAAAAACCGGCGCTGCTGACGCCCCGCGACAAAAGACTGAATATCTAATCACGATATAAAAACCGAAAGGAACGCGACAGATGGCATCCCCCAATATCACGGAAGTGAACGAAGCGAATTTTGAGGCTGAAGTCCTGAATTCGGACAAGCTGGTGCTGATCGATTTCTATGCCGACTGGTGCGGCCCCTGCAAGGCGCTCGCCCCCACGCTGGAAAAATTCGCGGAAGACAACAAGGACAAGGTGAAGGTCGTCAAGATCAACGTCGACAACAACCCGAATCTGGCCGGTGCCTTCGGCGTGCAGTCGATCCCGACGCTCGTCACCATGAAGGGCAATCAGGCGATCTTCGGCGTGATGGGCAACCAGCCCCGCAAAGTGCTTGACCAGTTGCTGGAGCAGTCTTTACAAATGGCGAACGGGAACAATATTACACCTGACGCGAAAGACACACCTCCGGCGCCCCCGCCCGCTGCACCCAAAGGGCCGACGCCGTAACTAGAACCGGAAGAGGAGAAAACCATGGGCGCTCAACAAGTTAGCGACAAAGATTTCGAAGCCGAAGTCCTGAAGGCGAATGGCCCCGTGCTGGTCGATTTCTGGGCGGAATGGTGCGGCCCCTGCCGCGCGCTCGGCCCCAGCCTTGATGCTCTGGCTTCCGAAAAAGGCCAGCAGATCAAGGTCGTGAAGGTCAATATCGACGACAATCCCAACGCGCCGTCCAAATACGGCGTCCGTTCCATCCCGACCATGCTGATTTTCAAGGATGGTCAGGTCGTGGCGCAGACGGTCGGCAGCATGGCGAAGTCGGACCTCTTCAAATGGGTTGATACCAGCATCGCTTAATGCGGTATTCATCAATGAAAACAGCGCCCTGCCTCAAAACAGGGCGCTTTTTCATTGACGGAAGCAGGCGCTGGCCGGACAATAATAGGATAGGGGGATCACCGATATGCTGAGACGCGCTTTTTGTATCATGGCTCTGGGCCTGCTGCTGGCACTGCCCGCAATGACGACCGTGGCGGCCGAGCCGCCGCCCGGATCCACCATTCCCCACCTGACCACCAATGATTTCCTGCGCCGCGTCGGCGGGTCGGACAAGCCGGTGCTGGTGCAGTTCGACGCGATATGGTGCCCCTATTGCCGCAAGATGCAGCCGGTGATGGACAAGATCCGCGAAGCAAAAAAAGACGTGATCGAGGTTTACAAGGTGAACGTCGATACTGATGGCGACCTGATGCGCAGCTATGAAGTGCGCTCCATGCCGACCCTGATCGTCTTTTATCAGGGCCGTATCGTCGGCCGCGTCGACGGCGCTGTCGATGAAGCGGAAATGTTTGAATGGATGGAAGCAGTTCAAGACGATATCCGCGAGATCAAGCGCAAGAAGCTCAACGAGCTTTGAGTTAAGCGCGCCATTAAAAAAGCCCCGCAATTTCTTGCGGGGCTTTTTTGTTATTCATTTTTCAGGCGGTTCACTGCGGGGTCTTGGCGGAAACCATGATCATCAGGATCGAATTGCCTTCCTGACGCGCGTCCATTTCCATTTTGCCTTCGCCGGCC
>JAQSWE010000031.1 GCA_029266795.1 Alphaproteobacteria bacterium
GAAATTCACACCCGGTAAAGAGCTGAAAGAAGCCGTTAACAAGTAACGGTGAACGGGACGTTGACTTGATATTCCATATGGATTATCAATATTTCGTCCCTGACAAAGGGGAAGGGTGCTTAGCTCAGCGGTAGAGCGTCTCGTTTACACCGAGAATGTCGGGAGTTCAATCCTCTCAGCACCCACCACCTCTTCAGCAAATATCGTCCGGCTGGCAGCCCGCCGCGACTTTTGATACGCTTGCCTTATGGCTGCTCTGTCCAAAAAATTCAATCCACCGCCCGTACCCACGCAGGAAGACATCAATGCCTTCTGCAGCGCAGGTAAACTCAACGACCGCGTAACGGTCGATAAATACCTCGACCAGTTTGGCGCAGCCATTATCGACGAGCGCGACAACATGCGCGATAACGCGCTGACTTGGGCGGCGTGGATGGGGCATGCAGAGATGTGCGCTTACCTGCTGGAGCGCGGAGCTGCCGTGAACGCCAAGGGCATGACCGACCGCAACGCGCTGGGCTGGGCGGCGCAGGGCGGGCGCACCGAATGCGCAAAAGTCCTGCTGGCGGCAGGCGCGGACATGAACCAGCCTGATGCCGAAGGCCGCAGCCCGCTCAAAATCGCGCAGGATGCTGCGCGTACTGACCTTGCGGAATTGATGGTAAAGGAAACCGAAAGGCGCATCGAAAAAGCGCGTCTGAAAAAAGAGCGTGAAGACGGCATCGCATTGACGGCGAAACGTCAGGAACTGTTGCGCAAGTTCAAGCCGCCGAAACTGAAACCCTGAATTACGGCTGCGGCGATTGCAGGCCGTCGAGATGCTCCAGCATCCGGCGGCTGACTTCCTGCGACGAATTGACCGTCAGGCGCACGTTTTTCTGTGCGAAATATTCGATTTCTTCTTCGTTCTGCGCCTTCACGATCACGCGGATATAGGGCTTGATCGCGCGGGCACTTTCGACGATGTTGCGCGCCTCGAACGGGTCGGGGACGGTCACGATGATGGCCAGTGCTTTCTGGATAGCGGCTTCACCCAAGACTTCAGGGCTTGTTGCATCGCCGTAGATGGCATGGAAGCCCTTGCCGCGCAGGTATTCGACTTTCTCGCGGTTACGGTCGATGATGACGAGGTCGACATGGCGCTCGTGGATATGCTGGGTGATGAACTTGCCGACGCGCCCGACGCCAACCAGAATAACCAGATCCTTCAGGGCGCGCTTTTCATCGGTGCGCAGGTGCGCAAGGTCGTCATCTCGCAGGTTGAACATGCGGCTGAGTTTTGGCGTCGATCCGACGACTGTGTAAATCTTTTTGCCGAAATAGAACAGCACGGGATTGATGGCGATCGACACCATCGCGCCTGCCAGTATCATGTCGCGGCCCGCATCGGGCAGCAGGCCCAGCGTCATGCCGAGCCCGATCAGGATGAACGAAAATTCCCCGATCTGCGCAAGGCCGGCGGAAACGATCAGGCTTGTTTTCAAAGGGTAGCCAAAGAACGATACGATCATAAAGGTAATGAGCGACTTACCGACCGTGATGATGGCAATCACCGCCAGAACGTTCAGCGGCTGTTCGAGCAGGATATTAGGGTTGAAGATCATGCCGACGGAGACAAAGAACAAGACGGCGAAGGCGTCCTGAAACGGCAGCGCGTGGTCGGCGACTTCGTGGTTGAGGTCGGATTCACGGATCATCATGCCCGCGAAGAACGCGCCTAGAGCGAATGAGACGCCAAACAATACCTGCGCGCCAAAGGCAACGCCCATCGCCATGGCGAAGACGGCGAGGGTAAACAATTCGCGTGACCCCGTTTTGCTGACAACAGAAAGCAGCCATGGCAGCACGCGTTTACCGCCGACGAACATGATCAGGATGAATACCAGCACCTTGCCAATCGCGATGCCGAGTTGCTTGGCGGTTGCCATGAAATCTGCATCGGGCGATTTTCCGGCGGCAGCGAGGGCGGGGATCAGTACCAACGCCAAAATCATGACAAGATCCTCGACGATCAGCCAGCCGATCGCGATCTTGCCCTCCATACTCTGCACCATGTTGCGCTCTTCAAGCGCGCGCAGCAGAACGACGGTAGAGGCGACGGACAGCGCGAGACCTAGTATAACGCCCGATTGAACTGACCAGCCCCAGAGCCAGGCGAGGCCGATGCCAAGCCCCGTGCCGATGATAATGCGCCCTATCGCACCGGTGAGGGCTATCTTGCGTACCTCCATGAAATCCTGAATCGAGAAATGAAGGCCAACGCCGAACATGAGCAATACGACGCCAATTTCCGACAGCTGCTCCGCAATCTTAAGGTCTGCCTGGAAACCGGGTGTATGTGGGCCGACGAGGATCCCTGCGATCAGGTAACCAACGATGGGGGAGATGCGCAGCTTTGATGCCGCAAGGCCTAAAACAAACGCCGTTGAAAGCCCAACGGCGACAGTGGAAATCAACGGAATATCGTGCAATGCGGACATGAGCTGTTACTCTCTACAAACGGTGCGATAACCAGCCCGCTGAGCGTGTGACACGCCTGCATGCTTTGTACATATACTGTATCATAGTACCGTATGCGAAAGCAATATTCTTATACAGGTTTTGGCGGGCTTCCGGCGAGCGCGGGGCTTGACGGTGCTTTCTTCGCGAGCACGGGCGATCCGGTGTCACGGATGCGGTTTGTCGCGGCCACCAGTGACTTCATGGTTTCGGGCGATGCGCCGGAATGGCCCGACTGCACGAATTCAAGGCTCACATTCGTCAGTTTTTCGGAAAGGTCGAAGGCCGACATCGGCGGGCAGACGATATCATGGCGTCCCTGCACGATGGCGGTCGGGATGTCTTTGATCACCGCGATGTTCTGCATAATGCTGTCGTCAGGCATGTGATTGCGCATGAAATGCGCCTCGATGCGCGCGAAGGGCAGGGCGCGCTGCGGCGTATCGTTGCGGATCTCGTCGGGCGGCACTTCCAGAAACGCGCTGCCGTTTTCGAACCGTGTCCAAGCGAAAGCGGCGGGCAGGTGGATCGCTGGGTCGGGATTGGTCAGGCGCTGATAGTAATTTTCCAGCACATCTCCGCGTTCGTTCGGCGGCAGGAAGTCGACAAATTCTTTGTACACTTCGGGGAAGAACGTGCCGATGCGGTTGATATACCAGTCCAGTTCCTTGTCCCGCATCATGAACACGCCGCGTAGCGTCATGCTGAGCGTATTCTCGGGATACTTTTCCGCATACATCAGGGCGAGGGTGGAGCCCCACGAGCCGCCGAACAGGTGCCATTTGTCGATGCCGAGATGCTGGCGGAGTTTTTCGTTATCCTCCACCAGATGCGCGGGCGAATTTGCGTTGATGTCGCCCGGCGGGTTCGATGCGGGCGCGCCTCGCTGGTCGTAAATCACGATATTGAAAACGGCTGGGTCGAAGAAGCGGTGGAAATAAGGCGCCGATCCTGCGCCAGGGCCGCCGTGCAGATACACGACCGGAATGCCGTCGGGGTTGCCGAATTGCTGGTAATGCAGCTTGTGACCGTCGCCAACATCGAGGTCGCCTTCGTTGAAGGGCTTGCTGGCGGGATAAAGGATTGCGTCTTTGTCGTCGGCCATGGGTTACATTCCTGCGGGTTTTTTTAACTGGGTTTTGGCGATGGTATGCTTGAAGACTTTATCTTCGTCGGCCTTGCCACCGAGGCGCGTATATTCACTGAAAGCCTTCAGTAGCGCGTCGTCGCTGATAGCGTCGAAACTCTGGTGAGGTCCCATCAACTCGGATTTGGTGGCGAGGTTTTCCGAGAATGTCACGCGTTCGCGGCTCTCAAAATTGAACAATTCCGTAAGCTTTTTGTTCAATACGGGCATGACCGTGATATGCGCAACGCTGTGGGCACCTGTCAGCGTCCAGACTTCGACATCCTTCGGCGAGCCGGGCGGAGTTGTGATGACGATTGGCTGGGCCGCTGGCACAACGGCGGCAGGAGTAGGCTTCTGTTCGATGATTGGGGCAGGAGCCTCGATCTTTTTGACCGGCAGCGTTTCCCGTTTCGGCAGCGGGCCTTGTAGCAGCTCGATCATCTCGCGCATGGCAAATTGCTGCGCGTAGGATAGTGCGGTGCGCCTTTCCTTGTCCGGCATGTCTTTGTCGATGCCTTGTGCGAGAAGAAAACGCGCCATTTCCGGCTGGTTTTTTTCCGAGGCAACATGAAGCGCGGACTGATAAGTATCGTTTTTGTCGCCAATTTTAACGATGCCGTATTCCAGCAACAGCGTCGCGGCCGCGATATTGCCATGTGCAGCGAAGCTGTGCAGCGGATGCTCGTCCTTCAGCTTTTGTGCGCCTGCCTTCAGCAGCATTTCCAGCATGACTGTGCTGTTCTTGGTCGCTGCGGCCTGAAGCGGGCTGTTGATGACAGTTTTGGTGCGGGTTGTGTAGCTATAGCCGAAGAATTCATCCGACCGGTCCGGCACTTCGCGCTTGCGCATTACGTTCGGATCGGCACCAGCGGCAAGAAGCATTTCAAGTGCTGCGGGCCGGTCATTAATGACGGCGCAATAAATCGCAGGCGGATCGCCTGCGGTCAGGTCGACCTTCTTGGCATCGATAAACATTTGCAGGATGTCGTAACGCTCATGGATGATCGCGGCCTGCAGCGGGGTCGTGCCATGCGGCGCTGTGCTGACAGAGCGGACGTTCTCGTTTTCCAGCAGATACTTGACCAGATTGGTATGCCCGCCCTTCGTCGCTTCGAGCAGGGGCGTCGCCCAGTTTTCCTGATTGTGAGCCTGAAGCGAGGCACCGGCATTGGCGAGAAGCGTCACAATAGACGTATGCCCGTTCCGGGCGGCGAGATGGATGGCTTGGCTCCCATCGTCGTCCTGCGCCTTTAGCCACTTCTTGCTCTTGGACAAGTAGGCGGACACGGTTTCGGTATCGCCGCTGGCGGCGGCGTTCAGGAATTCTCTTTCCGAACGAAACAGTCCCATTCGTCCTCGGTCATTCAAGGGTTTAGCGGAGGATTAGAAATACCATAATGCGGAAAAGGGGGTCAAGCCTCTATATAAGGTCTGCAGGATTGACAGAACCCGCTCATAGGCCTATGAAAAACCATCCAATTACATTTTTTTGAAGGGATTTCTCCGCCATGGCGAATGACGAACCCAAGAAATTTTCCGATGAGCTGAAGGCGCTGCGCGCCGAATTTGCCGAAGTGGCCGAAAAATCGAAAGCCGCCGTCGCGCATCTGACGACCGCGATCTTCAAGCAGGAAATGCTGGAACTGCGCCAGCAACAGGACACCGTTGTCGCCACCTTCGCGCATCACGGCGTGCTTGAATCCGTCGGCAACCGCGACGTGACCATCCTCGTCAACAAATCGAAAGACATGGGCAATGGCCTCAACAGCGCATTGGGGCAGGGCATCGACGCCGCCGCCCGCCTGCGCCTTGCCGCGCACAATACCTATGACATGGGCGTATCGGCTTCCATCTTTGAAGCCGGCGCATCGAAATCGGTGAACATCAGCGATTACGACCGCATGGAAAAAGCGCGCGAGAAAACGGAAGCCAATAACAAGGAACTGGTGCTTTCACTGCGTGAAATCATGGTTTCCAACACGCCCGACAAGGAATATACGCGCAACCGCCATTACGTGATCGTGAGCGATGGCAGCATCACCGACAGCGTTGACGCTGCGGCGAAACTGATCGAAGGCACGCTGCGCAGCAATCCTAAAGCGACGTTCGACTTCATCAATGTCGGTGCGAATGCCGGCAACATCCATGAACTCGTCGCAAAAGTGCAGGTCGCCGACGAAGCGCAGCGCCCGCGCATTCACAGCGCGGAAAAAGCGGAAGACATCTGGAGCACGTTCAACGCTGCTCTGCGCACGCGCATCGGCGAAACGCCGTATGTGAAGCCTGCACCTGTTGCACCCGCAGCACCGCAGCCGACCGCGCAACCGACGCCCTGATTTTCTGATTTCTCTACCCCTACGGCGCGTTCTTGTAACGCGCCGTAGTGATTCGTGTCTGCGGTACTATAAAACCTCATTGATATTGCTTGGATATTCCCTTCGCTTCCGCTTTTATGCGAATCTATGTGCGGTACTATAGGGTACAAAGTACTATTTTGAGTATAAGTAATATCATTATTATTCAGGTGCTTAACGAGTGTAGTTTGACAGCCTATCTTACGCATGTAAGGATTTGATTAAGAGAAAAGTAACTCTTTTCTCGAGGCAACAAAGTGAGGTGCGCAGGTGGCGAAGCAAGGACTGAAGAGCGGAGAGATTACCGGTCTTAACAGCGTCCCTGCATTTTCATTTCCTGCCCTCCATTCCCCCAGCTTCCCGCAAGGTAAGCGCAGCCAGGCAACTGGCGGCACGGGGATGGTTTGCACCCGGAGGTTGACCATCTTCTAAATTGACCGAAACCGGCGCCCAGCCCTGAAACGCTTCAGCGCGTAACGCCACTGCTTTGACCTTTTTTACCGACCCAACTCAAGGAGCGAAACGAAAACGCATGAATGCGTGATGCCCGAACTTTGCCCGTAACGATCCCAAGGAGAGAAACAGGAAGCAAACCGGACACCAGATAAAAGCCTACGGAACTGACGAAGAACCTGACGAAGCAAACAAACAAAACTGACGAAGAAACAACATAGGAGCACGAGACAGATGGCTGAAGCATCAACCGCAATGAAAAAGGCCCAGGAGATTATCGGGGACGTTCAGGGCGCAACCCGCAAAAAGACCGCAGCGACCACTTCGACGACCGTCGTCGAAAAGGCGCAAGTTGACGAAAAATACTCCGACATCGACACCAATACCTTCTACAAGATCGTTTTCAACGAAAAACTCGACGCGATGCAGAAGAAGGAAGAGATCGCGAAATCCCTGTCTTTCGATCCCGACGACAAGACCAAGAGCCAGGAAACCCTTAAAGAATTCGTGACGTTCAAGGAATACCTCCAGAACGAACGCAAACGCCTCGCGCAGGAAATCATCAAGCTGACAGACACCGGCGCGTTCTCCGAACTTCAGGGCGTTATCGAAGAGCTGAACGGCGGCATCCTTGAATTCGACAAGCAGATGACCCCGCTCACCGAGATCATCGACGCTGTCTATAAGCTACGACTTCAGGGCGGCGAAACCGTCCTCGGCGTCTTCCGCGAGATCAAGGAAGATCAGGCAGCCGAAGAAGAGCGCATCAAAAAGCTTGCTGAAAGCGAAAGCAAGCTGCAGGAGCTGCAGCGCCGCAGCGAAGGCGTGAACGGCGACCTCTCCGTCCTGAAAAACAGCCGCTCGCACCGCAAGTGGTTGGGTTTCGGCGGCCTGAAAGACGACGCGATCCGCGAAATCTCCGCGAAAGAGGGCGAACTGGCTGCTCTCGGCGGCGACGTCGAAGCGACCGTGAAGCAAGTCGAGACGCTGAAAGACCCGAACACGGCACGCGCAAGCGGCTATGCCGAGTTCGCTGCCGAAAAAGCCAAACTGCGCGAGCTGCTGGACCTGACTTCGGAACAGCACAAAGCCCGCCAGAAAGGCCTCGTGGCTGCAGCGCAAGACTTCGTCAACAAGTCTGACAACCGCGTCGGCAACGTCGTGGTCCATCTGGACCAGATGACCGGCCAGATCGAAGGCTTGTCCAACGTCAACAACGGCATGCAGAGCATCTACGCGATCGTGTCTGAAGCATCGAAAGAGGCCTCCGACAAGAACCAGCAGATCCGCGACGGCTTCCTGCCCCCGAAAGACGGCGCGGAAAGCCCGATCGAACAGATGCAGCGCGAAAACAAGAAGCAGGCGGCCGAAGAGTACATTACCTCGCTCGACGGCTCGACTGTGGACACCATGAAGACGTACCAGGACCTGACCTCGCAAGCCATCCGCATCAAGCAGATGAAAGATGCGAACCGCGACCAGGTATCGAAAACCCGCGAACTGCACTCTTCGGGTATCGCTGGCGTCGCCGACAGGCTCTCGACGGTACTGCAGGCGGTTTCGGCTGCGGCACTGAACGAAAGCTCGGAAGCAGCCAAGATGTCGATCAACACGATGAACGACAAGACCAACGCAGTCGCCATGAAGGAGTCGATCCGCACGGCGATGGGCATCAAAGACTCGGCTGCCGGCCTTGCCAAAGCAGTCGATGACCTGGCCGCCTACGGCGAAGTCCTCCGCACGAGCTCCGAAATCACCCGCGAAGGTGTCAAGGAGATCAAGGAAGGCCTCTCCACGCTCGAAGACAGCATCAAGAAGACCAAGAAGGACCTTCAGGATGCCTACGCTGTCAACGCTGAAGTCGCAGGTGGCGCTCCCACCGTGGCTACCAACGACGACAAACCGGTCGAGAAGAAAGCAGCTGCACCCAAGAAAGCGGGTCTCGGCGCCAACTTCGGCCAGTTCAACCAGTAACTTCGTCAGCCTGGGTGGGGGCATTAAAGTCCCCACCCAGCACCGACGGGTTCTACTGACTACCAAGGAATTAACCGATCCGGGAGGAACCGGGTCAACAAAAGGACAGACGAAGAATGGCTGACGAAACCAAAAAAACGAACATCGACCTGGGGCCCAGCTCCGACTACCTGATCCGTGGCACTGACTACCTCGCAAAACATCCCGAATTCAAACTGGTCGGCCGCGACCAGGACCTGAAAGAAGTCTCCAACGTCCTGATGCGCAAAGACGCGAACAACCTGATCCTGACGGGCATGCCCGGGGTGGGTGTCTCGGCGGTCGTCATGGGACTGCAGGCTTCCAAAGAAGACACCAACACGCCCTTCGACATCGTGGGTAAGCGTTTCTACTGGCTCGATACGGACGCGCTGTTCGCGCTCGGCGACAGCACGAAAATCAGCGAAGCCTTCCAGAAGACCCTTGCGACCCTGAAGCGCGATCCCGATACGGTACTGGTGATCGAAGACGCGCGCGGCTTCATCGACGGCGCCCGCAACAACGGCAACACCAACCTGATTAACTCCCTGATGCGCGAATTGCGCAGCCCGGACCTGCAGGCGATCTTCGAAACCCGCGATACGGATCTGGCGGAAGTCCTGAAGGCCCATGCCGACCTGCGCGACCAGTTCACGCTGAAGGAAATCAAGGAACCGGAACGCGCAGTCCTGGGCGAAATCGTCCGCAGCGGCGCGACCGGTCTGGAACACTATCACGGCGTTAAAATCTCCGATGAAGCGCTCAAATCCGCGATCGACCTGACCAACAAATACGTCATCCGCGAGCTGGATGCCGCCCAGCCCAAGCGTACCTTCATGCTGCTGGAAAGCGCGCTGACCGCACTGCGTCATAAAGCGCACTCTGCGCCGATGGAACTGGACGGCCTGAACGCCACGCTGACGGCGATTGACGCGGCGCTGGCCGGCAAGGCAACGCCTGAATTCGCCGGAAAATCGCCGGACGAGCTGACCACCATGAAGCATGAAACGGTGAGCGAGATCGCCGATATCGAAGCCTCGTGGGAAGCCCGCCAGACGAAACTGCGCAAGCTCTATAAAGACCAGCGCAAAGGCGAGGAAGAGATCCGCGCTATCGACCGCAAGATCGAGGAAGAGCGCCTGAAGCAGATCGAAGCCGGCAAGCAGCTGGAGAGCAACGAGAAAGCGGGCGTAGACTCGGAGGGGGAAACCGCAACCCGCGGCCTGCAGTTCAAGCTGTCGAAAAGCGGCTTCAAAGGCACCGCCGAGAACGAGCTGAACGAGCAGCGCGCCGCCTGGGTGCGTCTGGTCGCGGACAACAAGGCGCAGTTCAAGGCGATCACGGATGATGTGAACTCCAAGATCGAACTGAAGCCCGAACATATCCTGGGTGAATTCAGCCGCTTGTCGGGTGTTCCCGTCGCGCGTCTGGGCCAGGACGAAACCACTAAGCTGCTGAACCTTGAAAGCACCCTCGGTAAGCGCGTGTTCGGCCAGAAGGAACCCGTCAAGGCGGTTGCCGAAGCGGTCCAGCGTGGTCGTATCGGCCTGAAGAAAGCGAACAAGCCCATCGGCTCGTTCCTCTTCCTCGGCCCCTCGGGCGTCGGCAAAACCGAATTGGCGAAGGCGCTTGCCGAAGCCCTGTTCGGCGACGAAGGCTCGCTGAAAACCTACAACATGTCTGAATACCAGGAGAAGCATTCGGTCTCGACACTGATCGGCGCGCCTCCGGGCTATGAAGGCTACGCGGATGGCGGCTTGCTGACCAACAACATGCGCCGCCAGCCTTATGTGGTGAACGTGTTTGACGAGATCGAGAAAGGCCACAAGGACGTCTATGACCTCTTCCTGCAGATATTGGACGAGGGCAAGCTGGCGGACCGTCGCGGCATGACGGCATCCTTTGCCAACTCGATCAACATCATGACGTCCAACATCGGGGCGGAACACTTCCTCGACGAAGGCATCGACTTTGAAGAAGCCAAGAAACGCGCGCTGGCGGTTCTGTGGAACCCGGATAAGGAAAACGGCGGCTCCGGCTACCGCCCCGAATTCCTGAACCGCTTCACGGGCATCTTCTGCTTCAACCGTCTGGGCGAACCCGAGCTGATCATGATCGCCGACAAGAACCTGAAGGAGATCAACAGCTGGCTGGCTGAAAAAGGCATCAAGGTCACGATGGATGCCGAAGACATGAAGGAAATGGTCAAGAAGGAATACATCGCGCGCGGAGGCGCCCGTTCGGTGCAGAAATTCATCGAGGCGAACATCACCTCCGGCGTGACGAAGGAGATCCTGACCAACCCCGACCGCTCCGGCGTCCTGCATGCGACCTACGACCCCGACACGCGCACCAGCAAAGTGGTGCATGAATCGGAAGAGCCGAAGGTTGCCGCACCGCCCGCGAACGAGAACAAAACCGGCATCACTGCACCTGCTGCTGCCGCGTTCAGGAAAGGGTAAGGAAATTAGCCAAGAGGCGGTTTGTTATCAATGACTTGTATCAAACCGCCTCCGGCTAAAATCCCTTGATTTAATTTTACATATCATGTACAAGTAGAGGTGCGTGGATATGATAAAAAGCCCGAAAACGGGTGAAGACATAAAAGGAATGGCACAGAATGGCTGACGGTTACGATAGCGACAGGACAGACGAGATCATTCGCAGGGCGCGCGCCGCGGTTAACCGCAATGGCCCCGTGGGAGATGCTCCCGGATCCGTGATCGGCAATACGCTGAAAGACGTGAAAGAAGGCGTCGAGAATATCAAGGCGGTGAAAGCGACCGCAGACGAAGCAAAAGGCGCCTTTACGCTGGTGAAGCAGGTTGGCCTTTCGGTCTGGAACTTCGTGAACAAGCTTTGGCCGGTACGCGCCTACAAATGGCTTGAACAAAAGCTGACCACCAAAAAAGACAAAGAAACAGGGGAGCGTCGCGTGACGCGTCCCAAAATGCGTCTCGGCATGCGTCTTGCCACCGCCTTCATGCTTTCAGCCATGATCCCCGGCATGATCGGCGTTCCCGCCCGCAACGTTGCGGAAGTCGGCGTTGACGGTTTCCGCATGGGCACGACACTGCATACGGAAGTCGTACGCCTGAACGATACGAAAAACGCAGCAGATAACGATAACGTATGGACCATCACGGGCAACCGGTTTGAAAATGGTGCTGAAACTCCGATGATCTGGAAGGTTAAGACCAGCATCCCGAATGATTTGTGGAGCCTTGTGAATACCGGCAACCCCGTCTTCTATCCCGATGACGTGACCGCACCGGTTGCGCCGGGCGCGAATGACCTTTACCGCGTCACGACCTATGGCACGCGCTGGCGCGTGGCGGATTGGCTGCAGGCTTTCCCGCAGATCGTGCATGTGGAAAAACTGAACGCACAGGAAACTGCCGATTTCAACGCCGCCGCTGCCCGCCAAGTGCAGGCTGCCGCGCAGGCGCAGCAAGTGGCACAGCCGGGTACGCAAACCGCGCAGCCCGCACCTGCACCCGCCAGATAAGTTTAGCGAAGACGACTGGACGAAAAAGGCCGCTCGGAACAGGGCGGCCTTTTTTATTGCGTATATATTTATGGTCTAAGAACAGTAGTTTAAGAACGATTCTCATTAATAAAGGTTGTGCCTGCCTTTGGCTTTCAGGTAAATTTGCCCTTATGCATCAGGGCCACGATCACAAGCATGGCGAGGACTGTAACCACGGCGGAGGCGGGCAGCCTCATGCGCATGATCATAAACATGATCATGCTGGCCACTCTCACGCGGGGCATAGCCACGGCATCGGCGGCCATCACCACCACGTTCCAAAGAATTTCGACAAGGCCTTCGCGATCGGCGCGTTCCTGAACCTGTCTTTCGTCGGGGCGGAGTTGACCTATGGCTACCTTGCCAAATCCCTCGCGCTGATAGCGGACGCCGTTCATAACTTCGCCGATGTCGTCGGCCTCCTGCTGGCCTGGGGCGCGGCATGGCTCGCGCGCCGCGCGCCGACAGATGAGCGTACCTTCGGATATCGCCGCGCCTCCATCCTTGCCGCGCTGGCGAATGCCTGCACGCTGTTCTTTGCAATCGGCGCCATTATTATCGAGGCTGTGCAACGTTTCGCATCGCCCGCGCCTTTGAATGCGCCGACGATGATCTGGGTTGCGGGCGTCGGCATCCTCATCAACTTTGGCACGGCCATGCTGTTCTGGAAGGGACAAAAGGACGATCTGAACCTGCGTGCCGCATTCATGCATATGATCGCGGATGCTGCGATTTCTGCCGGCGTAGTGCTTGCAGGCCTGATCATCATGTTCAAAGGCTGGGTGTGGATTGATCCTGCCATCAGCCTCATCGTTTCCGTCATCATCTTGATTGGCTGCTGGGAGTTGGCGAAGGAAGCACTGCATTTGTCCATGGACGGTGTTCCCAAGCATATCAACCGTCGGGGCGTTCTAGTTTACCTGCACGAACTGCCGGGGGTGACGGGCGTACATGACCTTCATATCTGGGCGATGAGCACGACAGAAGTTGCTCTGACCGTCCACCTGATGCGCCCCGGTGCGGCGCTGGATGACGTATTTCTCCATAAAGTCGCCCGCGATCTGCGCGAGCGTTTCCAGATCGGCCATGTGACGATCCAGATCGAAGCCGGTAATGCGAAAGACGATTGCATGCTGGCGCCCAACGAAGTCGTCTAAAAAATCGCCAAATATTTCAAAGAACTGACTGAAGACACGTCATATTTATGTATTTTAGAGAAAATTACATATAGACCGTTTTCTTCGTTGACATTACCCCTAAAAACCGTCATTAAGATGCCACTGGTAAGCGGGAGTAGCTCAGCTGGTTAGAGCGTCGCCCTGTCACGGCGAAGGCCGCGGGTTCAAGTCCCGTCTCTCGCGCCAGTTCCTTTCTTTTGAAGAACGCTCTTTTTAGTGTTCAAATATCGCCAAAAAACCCTTCCTTTTCAAACTTTAAGCTCTTTAAACCTGCTCGACTCAGGAGTAACATTGTTGCGCGGTGATTCCCGCGTTCCGACTGTCAGAGGATAATCCTGTGAACATACTC